>NZ_JADBQN010000003.1:0-53169 GCF_014895915.1 Enterobacter cloacae complex sp. P13B | reverse complement strand
AATCCGGCCCCCGCAACCAACACTTCTGAAAACAATAAACACCCTTAAGGGTGTTTTTTTGTATCTGCCGTTTGTGAATTTGCCGGGCATTTCACCCGGCTAAAAACCTACCCGCGCCGCGCCAGCGTCGCCCCGTCTGAGAAATACGCCCGTATCCCCGCCAGAATCGACTCCGCCACCTCCTGCTGGAACTTTGCCGTCTTGAGCTTACGCTCTTCTTCAACGTTACTGATAAACGCGGTTTCTACCAGAATGGACGGGATATCCGGTGCCTTCAGCACCGCAAACCCGGCCTGCTCAACGCTGTTTTTGTGCAGCTTATTGATGTTCCCCAGCTTGCCCAGCACCGCTTTACCAAACTTCAGGCTGTCGTTAATAGTCAGGGACTGCACCATGTCGAACATGGTGTGGTCGACGTAGCGGTCGCCACTTTTGCTCACGCCACCGATCAGGTCCGAGGCGTTCTGGGTGTCCGCAAGGTATCGCGCCGCGGTACTGGTCGCGCCCTTGGTTGAGAGCGCAAACACCGACGAGCCGCTCGGCTGGCGGCTGGTAAAGGCATCCGCATGGATCGAGACGAACAGATCGGCACGCTGCTTCTGCGCTTTCGCCACCCTCACCTTCAGCGGGATAAAGACATCCTCATTGCGCGTCATGTAGGCGCGCATATTGCCCTCTTTATCAATTAACGCCTTCAGACGACGGGCAATTTGCAGCACCACGTCTTTTTCACGCGTATGGTATTTCCCCACCGCACCGGAGTCTTCGCCGCCGTGGCCGGGATCGAGCATGATCACAATCGGACGATCGCGCCCTGCTTTCCCCGGCTGCGGGCCGCTTTGCGCAGGCGGCACCTGACGCTGAAGATCGCCTTTGTTGTAATCCTCCAGCAGGGCGAGAAGCGGATCCTGAATATCCGTCGCATTCGCCGGGTAAAGATCCATCACCAGACGCTCTTTAAACGTCGCGACGGGCGCCAGGGCGAACAGCTGCGGCTTAACGTTCTGCTTAAGCTCAAACACCATGCGCACGGTTTGCGGATCAAACTGACCGACGCGCGCCGATTTAATAAACGGATCGTCACCGCGGATCTGCGCCGCCATGCCTTTCAGCACGGAGTTGAGGTTCACCCCTTCGAGATCCACCACCACGCGTTCAGGGTTGCTGAGGGCAAATTGCTTATATTTCAGCACGCGATTGGATTCAACCGTCACGCGCGTATAGGTCGACGACGGCCAGACGCGCACCGCCACCACCTGACTCGTGGCGGCAAGACCGACCTGACTGACGCTAAGCAACCACATTGCCCCGGCCCCTTTTAACAAACGGCGGCGGCTTATTGCTGAATTGGATCCCGACATGCTTCTCCCGAGCAAGAAAACAAACTGATATACAAAAGTGCAGATTGACCGAAAACTTTAACGAATGACGCATAAACTGTCATCTATAAAAGGGTAAACAATCATACGTTAACGCACGGATTACTTATTAATTTCTGTAGGTCGCAAAAAATTTGCACTTGCACACGCGCCCACAATCGAATAAAAATACATAAATTACGAATAAACATTCATTAAGGGTTGTGCCATGGTGAAGGAACGTAGAACCGAACTGGTCCAGGGATTCCGCCATTCTGTTCCCTATATCAACGCCCACCGGGGAAAAACGTTTGTCATCATGCTGGGCGGCGAAGCCATTGAGCATGAAAATTTTTCCAGCATCGTCAATGACATTGGCCTGCTGCACAGCCTCGGGATCCGCCTGGTGGTGGTCTATGGCGCGCGCCCGCAGATCGACGCCAACCTGGCCGCTCACCACCACGAGCCGATTTACCACAAACATACCCGCGTCACGGATGCCAAAACCCTGGAGCTGGTGAAGCAGGCGGCGGGTCTGCTGCAGCTGGATATCACCGCTCGCCTGTCGATGAGCCTGAACAACACGCCGCTACAGGGCGCGCATATCAACGTCGTGAGCGGCAACTTTATCATTGCCCAGCCACTCGGCGTGGACGATGGCGTGGATTACTGCCACAGCGGCCGCATTCGTCGTATTGATGAAGAGGCCATTCACCGTCAGCTCGACAGCGGTGCCATTGTCCTGATGGGGCCGGTGGCGGTTTCCGTAACCGGTGAAAGCTTTAACCTGACGTCCGAAGAAATTGCCACCCAGCTGGCGATCAAGCTGAAGGCGGAAAAAATGATTGGGTTTTGCTCCTCCCAGGGCGTCGTAAACGATGAAGGGGTGATTGTGCCGGAACTCTTCCCGAATGAAGCGCAGGCCCGCGTTGAAGCGCTGGAAGCCGAAGGGGATTACCACTCCGGCACCGTCCGCTTCCTCCGTGGCGCCGTGAAGGCCTGCCGCAGCGGCGTGCGCCGTAGTCACCTGATCAGCTATCAGGAAGACGGAGCTCTGCTGCAGGAGCTGTTCTCCCGCGACGGTATTGGCACCCAGATTGTGATGGAAAGTGCGGAGCAGATTCGCCGCGCGACCATCAACGATATCGGCGGCATTCTGGAGCTGATCCGTCCGCTGGAACAGCAGGGTATTCTGGTTCGTCGCTCCCGCGAGCAGTTGGAGATGGAGATCGACAAATTCACCATTATCCAGCGCGATAACCTGACCATTGCCTGCGCCGCCCTCTATCCGTTCCCGGAAGAGAAAATCGGAGAAATGGCCTGCGTGGCGGTGCACCCGGATTACCGCAGCTCTTCACGCGGCGAAATGCTGCTTGAGCGCGTGGCGGCACAGGCGCGTCAGATGGGACTGAGCAAGCTGTTCGTCCTGACGACGCGCAGCATTCACTGGTTCCAGGAACGCGGGTTCACGCCGGTGGATATTGATTCTCTGCCGGAAACGAAGAAAGAGATGTACAACTATCAGCGCCGTTCGAAAGTACTGATGGCCGACCTGGGGTAATCCTTTCTTTGCCGGCGTCGTTCAGAGAGAGTCAAATATCGCGCCCAGCCCGCTTCGGCGTTCCGTGCGGGTGGCAATCGCCTGCACCAGCACCCGTTCATCGGTATACAGCGACAGGCGCTGACGCGCGCGCGTAATGGCGGTATAGATCAGCTCGCGGGTAACGACGGGGGAAAGCTGTGTGGGCAGGATAAGTGCCGCATGGTTAAACTCAGAACCCTGGGATTTATGCACCGTCATCGCCCAGGCAGTTTCATGCTCGGGCAAACGGCTCGGCTGGAAGGACTTCACGCTACCGTCCGGCATCTGGAACCAGACGCGGAGCCCCTGCCCGCGATCGAGCGCAATCCCGATATCCCCGTTAAACAACCCCAGCGCGCTGTCGTTGCGGGAGATCATCACCGGCCGGCCTTCATACCAGCGCGAGTGCGGAGTACGGTTGATTTTACGCTTTTGCGCCAGCAGCTGTTCCAGCCTGTCGTTCAGGCCGCTGACGCCAAAGGGCCCTTCCCTCAACGCGCAGAGCAGCTGGTATTCGCCAAACGCAGCAATGACCTGCTCCGGGGTGCTTTGCTGCTGTACGCCCGTCAGAAAACGTTGGTACCCCAGCAGGGCGTCATCCAGCATCGCCTGATACTCTTCCCCGGTTTGCAGCGATTTTTTCTCAATATCGGTAAAGGTACCGTCAAATACCGCACTGGTAGCGTGCCGGTCGCCCCGGTTCACCGCCGCCGCAAGCTGGCCAATGCCGGAGTCGCTGCCAAAACGGTAGCTTTTTTGCAGCAGACACAGGCTGTCGCGCAGCGCCCCCGCAAGTAAATGGTTTTCAGCCGCGAGCGAACATCCGGTCAGGCGCGCCAGCTCCTCAGCGCGTTCAGCGGTATACCCCAGGCTGGCATAGGTGCAGATATCGCCCAGCACGGCCCCGGCCTCCACGGAGGCAAGCTGATCGCGGTCGCCGAGGAAAATGACGCGCGCGTGCGGCGGCAATGCATCAATCAAACGCGACATCATCGTCAGGTCAATCATCGATGCTTCATCCACCACCAGCACGTCCAGATGCAGCGGGTTACCGGCATGGTAGCGCAGACGCTGGCTACCCGGCTGCGCGCCGAGCAAGCGGTGCAGCGTGCTGGCTTCGTTAGGGAAAAGCGCAAGCCGCTCCCCGGTAAGCGGCAGTTTTTGCAGCGCGCCGCCTAACGACTCCGTCAGACGTGCAGCCGCTTTACCGGTGGGTGCCGCCAGGCGGATACGACACTTTTGCTCACCCGATAACTGAATCAGCGCGGCAAGCAGCTTAGCCACGGTGGTCGTTTTACCGGTGCCCGGCCCGCCCGAAATCACCGATATCCGCCGCGTTAACGCCACTGCTGCCGCCACTTTCTGCCAGTCTGTCTCGTCGTCAGAGGTAAACAGCGTATCCAGCGTTTGCCGGAGCAGTGCTTCATCGCACGGGAGCGGAGCATTGGTCTCGCTGAAGAAGCGCGCCACCGTCAGTTCGTTACGCCACAGCCGGTTCAGATACAAACGTTCGCCCGTCAAAATCATTGGCGTACCGGTATCGGCGCTGCTGACGGCGGGAGAGCGGAGTAATATTTCTTGCCAGTCCACTGCCTCACCCAGAAGCGCGAAACACGCCTGTAAAGCCTGCGGCATTTTCTCATCCACCACCAGACGTGAAAGCGGCAGACAGACATGCCCTTCTCCCGCATCTTTACTCAGGATCGCCGCGGCAAGCATGACGGCAGGCTCTTCGCCCGCCACCATCATGGCAAATTGTACGTCCAGGTGGCGAAGTGCACGTTGTTCAATTGCGTCCAGCAGTAGCGCCTGCATCGTCATGCTACTTCCTCCGTGCTTGCAGCAAACAGGTTATCCATCTTTTCAATCAACTCCACAGCCGGGCGGGTGCTGAAGATACCCGAACGCGGGTCGTTAGCATCCACGCCGCGCAGAAACAGGTAAATGACGCCGCCAAAATGATCTTCATAGCGATAATCGGCCATGCGATGGCGCAGGTAACGGTGCAGCGCCAGGGTGTAAAGCTGATACTGCAGATCGTAGCGATGCATTTGCATCGCTGAGGCCATCGCCTGCTGGGTATAGGCTTCACTGTTTGCCCCCAGCCAGTTCGATTTGTAATCCAGCAGGTAGTAGCGCCCTTCGTGGCGGAAAACCAGGTCGATAAAGCCTTTCAGCATCCCCTGCACCTGGCGAAAATTCAGCGGCGGACACCCGGCGGATAACGGATCGTACTCGCGGATCAGCGCATCAAGCGCCTCGGCCCTGAGCGGGCTGGCGATGGGGAGGTAAAACTCCATCTCCACCTGCTTATCTTTGGCGGTCAGCTGGCTCAGCGAGATCCCCTGCGCCGTGAGCGGCGCGTGCAGAACAGCGCGGATCCATTCAGTGAGAACCGGCTGCCACTGTGCGTCGTAGCCGCCGCTCTGTAACATCTTCAGCACCCACTCTTCTGATACCGGCTGGGTAAAATCCAGCTCTTCAAACAGGCTGTGCAAAAACGTGCCCGGCGAGGCGCCGCGCGGAAACTGATGCGGCGTGAGCGCCGGCTCGACGGGCACGCTCCCGGCCCCTGCGGCATCCACGTCCAGTTTTGGCATCAGATCCTGCGCAATACTCTGTCCGTGCTGCTGTAAACCGGAGTAACTGGTGACGCGCCAGTCGTCAGCGATTGTGCGAGCCACCTCGCGGGCATGCAGCGCTGACTCTCCCTGCTCTGGCGTCTGCCAGCGGCTGCTGTCGGGCTGGGAGGGAATATGCAGGGCAACATGCTCTGAGCAAAGTGATTCGATGCACTGGCGCAGCCCTGCGGCATCTTTAGGCTCGCCGCGCTGAATAAGCCGCCCCAGCGCGCTCAGATGAAAATCACTCTCTCCGCTCTTTTCGCCACGGCGCCTGAACAGCGGCGCGACGCCCAGGGAACAGTGCCAGACCGAACGGGTCAGCGCCACATATAGCAGGCGCAGGTCTTCCGCGAGACGCTCGGCTTCGGCCAGCTCGACGCTGGACTCCGCGTTGCTGAGGTCGAGTACCGCTTCGAACGACTCGCGATCGTGGTAAAAAGCCTGGTCCTGCACGCGATAATTGGCGATAAACGGCAGCCAGACCAGCGGATACTCCAGGCCTTTCGACTTGTGAATGGTGACGATCTGCACCAGATGTTTATCGCTCTCGAGGCGCATCTGCTGGCTGGAGGAATTGCTGTTAGGGTCGGCAATCTGCTGGGCCAGCCAGCGCACCAGAGCATGCTCGCTCTCCAGCTGCGTACCCGCTTCCTGGAGCAGCTCGCTGATATGCAAAATATCGGTCAGACGGCGCTCGCCGCCCGCTGTCGCCAGCATGTTTTCCGCAATGTGACGATGTGCCATGAGCTCGCGCACCATCGCCATCACGCCGCGCTTCTGCCATTTTTCACGGTAGCGCACAAACTCTTCTACCACGGCATCCCACGCGGATTCGTCAGTATTAAGCGCATCAATGTCACGCGCGTTCAGCCCGAGCATCGCGCTCGCTAAGGCGCTGCGGAGCGTGCTTTCACGCTCCGGGGCCAGCACAGCCTGCAGCAGCCATAGCATCTCGAGGGCTTCCAGCGTTTCAAAAACGCTGTCGCGGTTGGAGAGGTAGACGGACGGTATATTCAGTAGCGTCAGGGCGTCGCGGATAAGCGCGGCCTCCTGACGGCTGCGCACCAGCACCGTGATATCAGATGCCTTTACCGGGGCTGGTTTATCCTCCTTCCACAGCAACGCATCGCCGCGCGCGCCTGCGCTGAGCCAGTCCCTAATTTGCGCCGCACAGTGCTGGGCCATAGCATTTTGATAGTCCGCGACGCCCCAGCCTTCCCCATCAAGTAGCCAGAAGTTCATGGCTGGCTGAGTTTCGCCATTAACCTCGAAGCGCAACGCGGTATTTTTAGGGGCGAACTTGACCGGCTGGAAAGGGATCTCCCGGAACATAAACGCCGTATCCATGCGGCTGAAGAGCGCATTGACGCTTTCCACCATGCCGGGAGAAGAGCGCCAGTTGGTGTCGAGCGTGTAGTGCGCGTCAACCTCGCTGCGGGCTTTCATGTAGGTGAAAATATCCGCACCGCGGAAGGCGTAAATGGCCTGCTTAGGATCGCCGATTAACAACAGCGCGGTGCCGGGCTGCTGGCGCCAGATACGGCGGAAAATGCGGTACTGCTGTGGGTCGGTGTCCTGAAATTCGTCAATCATTGCCACCGGGAAGCGTGTGCGAATCGCAGCGGCAAGCGCTTCGCCATTTTCACTGCACAGCGCCGCATCAAGTCGGCTCAGCATATCGTCGAACCCCAGTTCGCCCCGGCGACGCTTTTCACGCGCGACGGCGTCGCGGATCTCCGTCATGGCGCGAGTGATCATAAGATCGTTGAGCGTCAGGGGCTCAGCCAGCAGGGTTTCAATCGCCAGAAACAGGGGATGTTCAGGCACGATGCCGTCGGCTTTGGTCCGCTCAACCAGGAAACGCCGGGAGAATTTCTCCAGCGCATCCGGGAGCTGGTAACCGCGCGTCTCTTCCTGCGACCACGCGCTGATTTTCTCGATCCATTTGCCCTGGTTGCCGCGATTGAACTTACGTCGATCGATCCCGGAATTCTCGATGATGGCGTCAATCTCACCGACTGACTCAATCCATTTTTGTTTGATGTCGGCAATTTTAGCGATGATTTTTTCATGGCGTGAGGCCAGGGTTTCATCCGCCGGGGGCGGAGATTTGATGACCGGCGCTTCCCCCTGAAGATAACGATCGATGGCGCGCAGCAGTGCTTCGGGCCCCTTCCACAACGCATGTACCGCTTCCGCAATATCCCGCTGTAACGGATAGCAGTGGCGACGCCAGAAATCCGCGCAGGCCTGATAGCGAAGCACGGATTCATCTTCAATAAGCTGTTGCTCAAACAGCATGCCGGATTCAAACGCATTCAGGCTCAGCATGCGCTGGCAAAAACCGTGAATGGTGAAGACGGACGCTTCGTCCATCTGCCTTTCTGCGAGGAGCAGCCACTGGGCTGCCTGTTGCTTATCGGCAATCTCTTCCAGAAGGCTCGCGTAAAGAGGGTTATCCGTGCTCTGGCGCAGACAGGCGATGCGCAGTTCGTGGATATTGGTCCGAATACGGCCGCGCAGCTCAGCGGTGGCAGCCTCGGTAAAGGTAACAACCAGTAGCTCTTCAACGCTCAAAGGACGAGGAAAAGCGGCGTTACCGCCAAGCCCTAACAGCAGGCGCAGATAGAGCGCGGCGATGGTGAAGGTTTTTCCCGTTCCCGCTGAGGCTTCAATCAATCGTTCACCCTGCAGAGGTAAACGTAAGGGATCAAGGGACTCAGCGGTATCGGTCATTCTTTCTTACTCCAGGGCATAGATTGCTGCAACGCGCTGACGCTCTTCCAGACTTTCCAGCCTTTCGGGTTCACATAGTCCGTTTTCCCGTTCTGGCTACCGGAAACCTGAGACAGGATAGTGATGCCCTGCGGCTTAATCACGGCCTGATGGAAGAAATCGGCAGCCTTCTGCGGCGTCAGCTGTTTTATCTCGGCCACTACTTTATCACGCGAATCAAATTTCAGATTACCGCGATCGAAATCTTTGCTCAGCTGTGACGCCTCTTCGCCCAGCGTCTGCGGCGGCTGCATCACCTGCGCGATGACGGCCTGCTGGATCTGAGCAAACTCTTCCGGCTTCATGGCCCGCAGTTTTGCTTCCACCTGCGGGAAGAACGCCTGATAGCGGCGCCAGAGATAGGCCGGCTGTTTGTCGCTGCTTTGCAGCAGGAAGCCCAGCCCCCATTGACGCCCCACGTTCATTGAGAAAGCAAATACCGCATAGCCAAGCTGCTCTTCTGTGCGCAGCTGGTTATAGAACCACGGCTGAATAATCTGACCCAGAACGGCGCTCTGCGCAGAGCTTGCGAATTCATCATAGCCCGTTGGCACAAACACCGCGGCCAGCGCGGAATCGGTGCTGCTCCCCGCTTTTTCAAAGATCACATTCTGTTTTTTCTCAACCAGCACGTCCTGGTTACGGCACCACTCGTCCCCTTTCGAACCGAGCTGCGTGCGAACATTTTCTGCCAGCGTTTTGGCCTGATCTTCGCTCATGTTGCCGACGATAAGAAACTCCGGGCGCGTGTTGGTTTTTAGCGAGTCACGGTAAGCCAGCACCTCTTTTAATGAGATTGATGGCAGCAAGGCACGGCGTTCTTCACGCTGGAAATAAGGTATTTGCGACAGCATTTGTGCCGGCATAAGCGCCTGATCGTAAGCTTTGCCCTTTTCTGCAGAATCCATCATCTGCGCATACCAGGATTTAGCCTGCTCAAGCTGCTCTTCCGTTGGCGTGTAGCTGAAGTAACCCTCGAGCAGTGCCTTGAAAAGCTGAGGCAGACGCTGAGTATAGCCATTTGCATTAAGCATCAAACCGTTGTTGGCATTGGTGGAGAAACTGATCCCGCCCACGGCCGCCTGGTTGCTGAGCTGATCGAGCGCGATACCGGCCAGATAGTCATTGAGCGCGAACATCACCTGATTTTTGGCGCTGTTCATCGCTTTCGGGTTACGCAGGACCACGCTGACATCGGCCTTTGGCTCGCTCGCAAAATAACGGCTTGGGGTATACACCACGCGCAGCGTCGGTTCATCAATAATGAGCTCCGGGTGCGGATAATCCTTAGTCGTTTTGATCAGCGAGAAATCATCCGGGATATAGGGGTTCAGCTCCGGCAGCTTCAACGCAATCTCACCGGCCTTCTTCTGCCAGTCGGCGAAGGTCTGGTCACTGATTTTGTCTACCTGATAAGGGGCATCAACAAAGTATGCCGTCTTGTTATGCGGTTCGTTCGGGCTGATGTACCAGATGCGGGCATTTTGCGGCGTCATCATCGCCAGGCGTGCTTTAACCGCCTCGGCATCATAACGATCGGCAATATTGACCGCGTCGAGCGTATGCGCCACCGGCACGCGGATCATGGTATCCGCCAGCCACTCCACGTAATCCATATCGCGGGTAATGGACGGGTAACGGAAATCGAGATCCAGCACGTGCGCGAGTTCATCAAAATAGCGCTTATCGACGCCTTTCTCGCGCAGTAAAGAGAGGTAGCTAAAGATAGCCGCCACCACTTCATCACGGTTGGCCTGACCTTTGTCGGTCAGGGTGGCGGAGATCGCCAGCACGCCGCTGTTGCCGTTTACCACGGGATCGGAATCGGCGCGGATCCCTTCGACCAGCCCCTGTTTTTGCAGCCAGTCAGATAAGGTTCCCGGGCTGCGGTTACCAATCAGGTAGGTCACCAGCTCGTCGGTTTTACTGCGAAACTGGGCTGTGTTGTTATCAATGCGGAACTCAACGCGCAGCACTTTGCGGGGCATGGCAGGAACGTAGTGGATGACGATCCCTTTTTGCGCGTCCGTGACAACCGGTACGTCTATCTTCGGCAGGTCAATATTTTTATTCGGCACCCGGCCAAACGTTTGTGCAGCCAGTCCGGCAAGCTCCGGCAACGGTTTGTTGCTGTAAATAACCGCCTTCATCAGGTTGGCGGAGTAGTATTTGTCACGAAACGCATGCAGGGCGTCAATGACCGGGCTTCCCGGTTTATCGCTCAGCGTCTCCAGGTTACCGCCCGAGAAACGTGAGCCCGGATGCGCCGGGTTGATGGTCTCGGCGCTGACCTGCGCCATACGCATACCGTCCCGGGTACGGGCCATGGTCAACTCCGCATTGACGGCATTGCGCTCGCGGTCGGCGTATTTTTTATCCAGCAGCGGCGCGGCGATAGCATCGGCAAGACGATCAACCGCCCCTGCCAGCGCGTCATTTTCGACTTCGAGATAAAAGGCCGTGCGGTACGGTGCCGTGCTGGCGTTGTGGCTGCCGCCGTGCATTTTCAGGAATTCAGAAAGGCTATCCGGCTGCGGATATTTTTTAGAGCCCATCAGCGTCATGTGTTCGAGGTAATGCGCCAGCCCCGGATGCGCCTCAGGATCTTCCAGCGATCCAACCGGCACCACTAACGCCGAGAGGGATTTCACCGCCTGCGGATCGGAAACCAGCAGCACGGTCATACCGTTATCAAGGCGGATAGCCTGATACTGTCGGGTATCTTTTTCGCTCTTACGGATAGTTTCCTGAACGGGTTGCCAACCGGAGTCTGCCTGAGTGACGGGAGCCCAAAGGGCGACAAACAAAACAAATGCTTTGAACAAGGTGCTGCCTGGCATTACGACCTCTTTATCACGGCTATCCCGTCATACTTCAAGTTGCATGTGCGTCGGCTGCATGCGTTCACCCCAGTCACTTACTCATGTAAGCTCCCGGAGATTCACGCCCTTGCCGCCTTCCTGCAACTCGAATTATTTAGGGCAAACATCATTAACAAACTGCGTGCTGGACACGCCAACATCTCTTTATTTAGGTACATCAGTCCGTGATAAGAAGTGCATCATAAATGAACACCCCATGCTGCGCAATTTTTATACAGCGCTCAGGACTGATTAAACTTAAACAACGGTAACAGGTAGCGCTGTGCCTCTTCCTTAATAGCCTCAAAGTATTCTGGTTCAAGCGTTCGCCATAAACGTTGATACCAGACATCCTCACCTTCACCGCGCACCATCATGTTTCCTTCATAGGCCTGCATAAATTTACTGCGCGCTTTCTGCAGCGAAGCCTCATCCGTTAACATCGCATCATTCTGCGCGTCATAACAGGCTTTTATCCACGCACCGCCACTTTCGGGCAGTAACAGGAGGGGTTTGTTCATTCCCTGAAGATAGCCCTCAATATACAAGGACAGATAGCGTAACGCCTGTTCTGCCTCCATAGGTGGGAAGCGCCATTCGCCCTCTTTGCGCACGAAGATCCGGCTTTCACCTTTATTCCCACCCGCACTGTAGACAAGATGTTCCAGCCAGAGTTGCAATCCTTGTGAAACGCTGAGCAGAGAAGGCCGCCAGCGCAGTAGCCCATCTGGCTGAACCTGGGTTAGCCAGCCCGTGAGCTGTATGCCCTTGCAGCTGAGATCGATTTCGATGCTGTGTCCGGGCTGGCGGTGCTCCCTGACGCGCTCCGCCAGAGCGGTCATCTCCTGGCACTGCGCCTCCCAGACGATTTCCCCAAACGCACCGTAAGGTAGTTGTCCTGCGGCACGGTAGCGGCGGTAAAGTTTGTCTGCATCTTCCTCTTCAACCAGCGCATTAAGCAGCTGGAGGTTTAGCTGATAGCGCTCCAGCCCTTCCAGAGTAAAGGGTTCTGCATCAGGAATTTCGCTCTCTTCAGAGCGGAAGTTGACCTGTAATCGCTGCTGGAAGAAGGCGCGCACCGGATGCGCCCAAAACCGCTGAAGCTGTTCGAAAGTCAGAGTATTAATGGGCAGCGGATCAAGCGGCTGAATAAAATCCGTATGGGCTCTCCCCTCTTTTTTCGCTGCTGGCAGCCATTCGCGGGCATAGCTCTGCTGTTCGCTGACAATATAGTTTACCGGGTCAAACGGCATGCGGCTGTGGATACAGGTAATGTGCGCCTTCACCCGCTGCTCGCTTTCATCGCAGTTAAGCGCCTCATCCCCAGCCAGATAGTGGCTCTGGCCGATATAGTCCACAAGTTCCTGCACCAGAACGGAGGGGAAGCGCTCGCTGTTGTCCTGAATGGAACGACCGATATAGCTGATGTAGAGCTTACTTTGAGCGGAGATGAGCGCTTCAAGGAAGAGATAGCGGTCATCATCACGACGGCTACGGTCACCCCGCTTTGGATCTGCGTTCATCAAATCGAACCCCAGCGGTGCCAGGGCCCGAGGATAAATACCGTCGTTCATGCCGAGCAGGCAGACCACCTTAAAGGGAATTGAGCGCATTGGCATCAGGGTACAGATATTGATGGGGCCTGCCAGGAAACGCTGGCTGATTCGCTCCTGGTCAAGGCGCTGCGTCAACTCATCTCTCAGCAGCGACAAAGGAATCGCTTCGCGATAGTGGGAATTCACGCCCTCGTCAACGATAGCCTGCCACTGCGTTTCAATGAGCGCCATCGCCGCTTCGGTGTCGTTGTCTGGCAGGAAGAAATCATTAAGTAACGCCCTGCACACCGGGAGCCACTCTTCAAGCGGACGCGGCTGCATTAGCTCACGGCGCCAGCGGTTAAGCTGCATCAGCAGAGAAGCTAAATGCCCTACCAGGTCAGCAATCAAACCGCTGGACTCATCGTAAGGCAGCACTTCGTTCCACTCGCCCTGGCTGCTCTCCATGGCGTAGCCCAGCAGCATACGCGTCAGGCCAAACCGCCAGGTATGCTGGCCGGTTGGGGGAAGCTCGAACTCCTGGACGTTATCGTCATCGATGCCCCAGCGAACGCCTGATTCGTTTACCCACTGGCGAAGATAGCGCAGCCCTTCTTCATTGATGTTGAAGCGGGCTGCCAGCACGGGAACATCCAGTAACGCCAGAACGTCTTCGGAGATAAACCGGCTATCCGGCAGTGAAAGCAGGGTGATAAATGCCTGCAATGCCGGGTGAGACTGACGGGCACGACGGTCAGAGATGGCGTAAGGCAGATATCGCTCACCCGTCGCACTGCCGAAGACGGCCTGAATAAAGGGACTGTAGCTGTCGATGTCCGCCACCATCACCACGATATCGCGCGGCGTCAGTTCAGGGTCGTCCTGCAGCATCGCCAGCAGCCGATCGTGAAGCACTTCGACCTCACGCTGCGGGCTATGACAAACATGGATCGTGATACTGCGATCCTCAGCGTCCAGCTTCCGCTTGCTGTCGCTGCGCTCAAACTCTTTCGCCGTCACGCCCATGACGGCGCGGTTCTCCAGATCCAGAATATCTAACTGAATATTATGCAGCAGACTATCCGGGGCGATCTCGACAAAGGCGTCAACGTCACCTTCGCCTGATGACGTAATATCGGAGAGCATGTGAATGTAATCACGCCCCAGCTTCCCCCATGAGGCAAGCAGTGGATTGGGCAGGTTCTGGATGCCGTCTTCATCAAAAAGCTGCCCGGCAGTCGAGCCGTCTTTAAACAGCGGGACGGATCGTTCTTCAAAAAGGCGCTTTCGCTGGCGAGTCACCAGCCGCGCAAGCCAACGTTCGTCGAGGATATCCCCCCAATACTGTCGGCAAGGGTTGGTGAACAAAATATGAATATCGATATGTTTACCCAGCGCATTCAACGCTTTCAGATAAACAGGCGGTAATGCGGATATCCCACAGATAAAAACGCGTGACGGCAGTCGGGCTGGACGCGCCGACGCATTCTCGAGTATTGAGATAAACCGATCGTACAGGTTGGCACGGTGCCACTTAGGTTGCCCAAGTTTCTCCGTATGCTCGACCAGCGCTTTCCAAAGCGGTGCCTGCCATATTTGCGCCTCCGGTAACCCTTCAACCAGTTCGCCCGCTTCCCAGCGAATTAACCAGTCAGAACGGTAAACAAGGTATTGGTCGTAGAGATCGGCGGTGCGCGACGCCAGCTGGAACAGCTTGCGCTTATCGGTATCGTCATTAAGGTAGTGGCGCAGCATGGCGAATTCATCGTGCTGGAGCATTTCCGGCAGCAGCGCCATCAGCTTCCAGCTCATGCCCTGCTTGTTGAAGGCGCTCTGCTCAGGGATGTCCGGTAACACGCGAACAAACATCTCCCAGATAAAGCTCGCGGGCAGCGGGAAATCAATATTCGCGGCAATGCCAAACTTACGGGAAAGCGACATTTGCAGCCACTGTGCCATACCGGTGCTCTGCACCAGCACCATTTCAGGCTCAAAAGGATCGTCGAGCCGCTCGCGCTCAACGATAAATTCCATCAGTGCTTCCAGCACATCCAGACGATTTGAGTGGTAGACCCTTAACATAGACGCTCCCGACTACTGGCTAACCGGGCAATGCAGACGCGTTATTTCACCGCGTCGCCCCAGAGGAGAAATAAGTGTAACCGTGATGCTGACACATCCTGCGTGCGTTGTCTGCACCCGACTGGCCTGCCAGCCTGCGGGCAGAACATTTGTTGAGAGCTGAGCCTGATTCCAGGCATGGTGCCAGAGCTGACGATACTGGTTAAACAGCGTAAACCGCGCCGCCAGCGCCCGATGATAGCCGGCCAGTGCCGTGACGATGATGACCAGCAGCATCATCGCCAGCAGAACCTCAACCATGCTAAATCCTTTTTCTTTGCTTACGGCAGCTGGCATAGCGAACGTTCCTTTAGTGGGCAAAAATCACTCCAGCCGTGAGGCGAAAAGCGAATATTACCGTCAATAATCTCTCCTGAACGCCAGAGCAGCAGGTCGTTGACTCCGGCAATCAGTAAAACAGTGGTCTCACTCAGCCGCCGCAAACACACTTGCCAGGCGGGTGCCTTTTTGCACTGGACTTCAGGAGCGGGTGACCAGCTCTGAACGCGCCCCCACTCAAGCGCTGACTGTACAGAAGCCTGCTGCTGCAGCGAACGGCTCTCACCGCCAACGAGCGCGCTGAACGTTGTCAGCTGCTGGTTAAGGCCGGTGAGGATCAGCGTACCAAGCACCAGTAAAAGTAGAACCAGCGCCAGCGAAGACATACCGCGTTGACGGTTCACAGGTTGTACCCCGTGACCGTATACAAAGCCTGATAAGGCTCTCCTTGATCGCCGTTGCGCAGGGCGGACAGTTCGATATTCAACTCCGGCGCAAACCCGGCGTGTGTTACTTTCCTCACCACAAAATGCGCGATGGCGAGCCTGTCCGGGTTCGTGAGCTTTTCCCATCCCTGACCTTCACACGAGGTTGCCCCACGAAGCGTTTCCAGCGCGCCCGATTCCAGACGAAAACCGGTGCTGTCGTTTTCTGATGCACTGCGATCCCAGCGACCGTTACTGTTGGCATCCCACCGAACAATGATGCAGCTGCCCTGCCTTGCGATCGCCAGCCCTTGCCCCTGGCAGTTCCCCGCGCAGTAACCCGCACGCTGAAGCTGTTTGCCGAGAGCAAACAGGCGCTGCCAGACCTCTTCTTCCAGCTCTCTCTGGCCGGATTGCAGTAATACCGCCTGCTGCAATCCGGGTAGAAAGCGCGATGCGCCAATCAACAACAGGCTACTGATGGCCGTGGCAATCAGAACTTCTGTCAGCGAGAAACCGCGTTGTCTCATCGACATGAACCTCCTTGTGAGACCTTACACATTCTGATGCGCCCTCCGTCTGAGACCAGGATAAGCCATTCACCGGCACGGCTTTGCACGCGTATCCGTCCTGCCCATGCCGTATCCCTTAACCCATAGAAGCCTAATGACGGTGTGACCTCGCTCACCGCGACCTCTGGCCAGAGTGGAATCAGAACAAAGGGGCTGCCCTTCCCACAGCCTTGTACGGCAGCGCTCACCAGACACTCCTGTCCCCCAACCCGCAGCTGGGTTATGTGATGATCGCGGTTGTACCTGTTGGCATCATTTCGCAGAAACACCAGATAGTCGCGCACCTGGCCGGCGGTTTGCCACAGCCGCTGCTGCCGCTGCCAGCTGTCCCAGCCGTACAGACCTGAGGCGCTGAGTATGACAACCAGCGAGACTGCCACCAGCGTTTCGATAAGCGTAAAGCCGTTCTCTTTTTTCATGGGGGAAGTGTGGCGATTCGCCGTGGGTGTGGCGAGCGGTGAATAATGGTTTTACGAGGCGTTATCCGAAGTATCAGGAGAGTTGCAGCGCGTTGCACGTTTTCTGGATAACGCCTCGGAAAATGGAATAAAGACGAAAAAAAACCGGCGCTAAACAGCACCGGTTATGTCACGCTTTACCGCATCAGATAGCGACGGGCGCTTTGATGCCAGGGTACGGGTCGTACCCCTCAATCTCAAAATCATCAAAGCGGTAATCGAAGATCGATTCCGGTTTGCGTTTGATAATCAGCTTCGGCAGCGCGCGCGGTTCACGAGTGAGCTGAAGATGCGTCTGTTCCATATGATTGCTGTAAAGATGGGTGTCCCCACCTGTCCAGACGAAATCACCCACTTCCAGGTCGCACTGCTGCGCCATCATGTGGACTAACAGCGCATAGCTGGCAATGTTAAACGGCAGGCCGAGGAACACGTCACAGGAGCGCTGGTAGAGCTGGCAGGAGAGCTTGCCGTCTGCGACATAGAACTGGAAGAACGCGTGGCACGGAGCCAGCGCCATTTTATCCAGCTCGCCCACGTTCCAGGCGGAAACGATGATTCGGCGCGAGTCCGGATCGTTTTTCAGCTGGTTCATCACGGTGGTGATCTGGTCAATATGGCGGCCATCAGGCGTTGGCCATGCGCGCCACTGCTTGCCGTAAACCGGGCCCAGGTTGCCGTTTTCATCTGCCCATTCGTCCCAGATGGAGACGTTATTTTCGTGCAGATACGCAACGTTGGTGTCGCCTTGCAGGAACCAGAGCAGTTCATGAATGATCGAGCGCAGGTGGCAGCGCTTCGTCGTCACCAGAGGGAAGCCTTCTTGCAGATTGAAGCGCATCTGGTGGCCAAAAATGGAGAGCGTACCGGTACCGGTACGGTCGTTTTTCGGCGTGCCCTCATCGAGCACTTTTTTCATCAATTCAAGATACTGTTTCATGGTTCCTCAGGAAAGTTGTTGCTGTGGACGACGACGATACGCCCAAATCATCATAATGGCACCCGCGACAATCATCGGAATGGAGAGGATCTGCCCCATGCTGATGTACTGTACCCATTCGCCGGTAAACTGCGCATCCGGCTGGCGGAAGAATTCAACGATGATGCGGAACGCGCCATAGCCAATCAGGAACAGTCCGGAAACAGCTCCCATCGGGCGCGGCTTGCGAATAAACAGGTTGAGGATGATAAACAGCACCACGCCTTCCAGCGCCAGTTCATACAGCTGGGACATATGACGCGGCAGCACGCCGTAGGTATCGAAAATGGACTGCCACTCCGGGTGCGACGGCAGCAGCGCGATATCCTCCGCGCGGGAGCCCGGGAAGAGCATCGTGTACGGTACGCTTGGGTCAACGCGGCCCCACAGTTCACCGTTAATAAAGTTGCCCAGACGACCCGCCCCCAGACCAAACGGGATCAGCGGTGCGATAAAATCTGACACCTGGAAGAAGTTGCGTTTGGTGCGTTTGGCAAAAATCACCATCACCAGGATCACCCCAATCAGGCCGCCATGGAAGGACATGCCGCCGTCCCAGACGCGGAACAGGTAGAGGGGATCGTTCAGGAACACCGGGAAGTTATAGAACAGTACATACCCAATACGGCCACCGAGGAACACGCCGAGGAAGCCCGCGTACAGCAGGTTTTCAACTTCGTTTTTGGTCCAGCCGCTGCCAGGACGGCTGGCGCGACGGCCCGCGAGCCACATGGCAAAAATAAAGCCCACCAGGTACATCAGACCGTACCAGTGAAGCGAAACAGGTCCTACTGAGAAAATGACCGGATCAAATTCCGGAAAATGCAGATAACCACTGTTCATCTGTCACCACAAGATGTTGTTATTCCGCTGAAAGTGGACAGCGGTAGACATGCGATTCTGCCTTAAGCAGAGGCTCCAAAGTTGCGAATCATAGCATAAGGCGGGCGCGGAGGATGCGCCAGAGATGTAAAAGATGTGTATAGGTTTTTGTGCGCACTGGCGCCCTCTCCACAAGGAGAGGACGAAAGACGATTAGCGACCACCGCGGATCAGGCCGCCCATACCGCGCCGTTCCATAAATGCCGCCACCTGGTGACGAACCTCTGCGGCCAGCTGCGCCTCAAGGCTGCGCTCAGCCAGCTCGCGGGCATCATTGATGTCGATATGCCGCAACAAATACTTCACGCGCGCTACTGCGCGGCCGTTCATTGACAGATGGCGATACCCCAGACCAATCAGGATCGCGACGCACATAGAGTCTCCGGCCATTTCACCGCACAGGCGGAGATCAATACCGTACTGTTCAGCCTCACGGGCAATCATCGCCAGCGCGCGAATGATCGCCGGGTGCAGGCTATCGTAGATACTGGCGACGCGGGTGTTGTTCCGGTCGACGGCCAGAATATATTGCGTCAGGTCGTTGGTACCGACAGAGATAAAATCAACGCGATTTGCCAGCTGCGGCAGCATAAAGACCATAGATGGCACTTCGAGCATGACGCCGATCCGTGGTTTCGGGATCGCATAGCCAATCATCTCTTCCACTTCACGACCAGCACGTTCGATCAGGCGCCGCGCTTCGTCGATTTCATCTATGCTGGTGACCATCGGCAGCAGGATACTGAGATTGCCCGTCGCGGCGTTGGCGCGCAGCATCGCGCGCACCTGGATCAGGAAGATCTCCGGCTGATCGAGCGTAATACGGATCCCGCGCCAGCCCAGACACGGGTTCTCTTCGCTGATGGGCATATACGGCAGCTGTTTATCCGCCCCGACATCCAGGGTTCGCAGGGTGACAGGCTTGTCGTTGAACATCTGCAACATCCCCTGATACTGCGCCACCTGCTCCTCTTCGGAGGGGAAACCGCTCTGCAGCATGAAGGGGATTTCAGTGCGGTATAAACCGATCCCGTCGATGCGGCTGCCAAGCTTCTCTTCGTGCTCGGGGCTTAAGCCGGCGTTGAGCATGACTTTGATCCGCTCTCCGCTTTTCAGCTGCGCGGGCAGGTTAACGTCATCTTCCGCCAGCTTGCTTAATTCATTCTCTTCGCTGATGAGACGCTGATATTCCTGGAGCAGAACCGGCTCAGGATCGACCAGCAGTTCACCGCGGTAACCATCAACCACCAGCGTGCGGCGGTGCAGCACCGAGGGCTGAATATCCGCCCCCATAACGGTAGGGATACCGAGCGCGCGCACCATAATGGCGGCATGGGAGTTCGCTGCACCATCACGTACGACAACCCCAGCGAGTCTGTCCTGCGGCAGCTCGGCCAGCGTTGTTGCCGAAAGTTCATCGGCCACCAGCACAAACCGTTTTGGCCAGGCATTCGGCCCCTGAATGGTGTCATCGAGGTGGAACAGCAGGCGCTGTCCCAGCGCGCGGAGATCTCCCGCCCGCTCTTTCAGATAACCGTCGGTCAGGGCAGCGAACTGCTCGGCAAATTTTTCAATGACCTTTTTAACCGCCCACTCCGCGACTGCGCCTTTATCAACCTCAGCAAAAAGCTCACGGCGCAGACGCGCGTCGGAAAGCAGGTGCGAGTAGAGGTCGAAGATGGCCGCCGTCTCTTTTTGCGCACCAGCGGCAAAGCGTTTGCTGTAGCGACGGAACTCATTGGCCGCCTCTTCCAGCGCGGCGGTAAGACGCTCGCGCTCCAGCGCTTCATCAAGCGTAGAGGCTTCGTAGACCTGCTCCATCAATGGCAGCGTGGCGTCCATCCAGCCTTCCGCAATCGCCACCCCTGGCGAGGCCGGAAGGGCGCGAATGCGCGTATGGCGGTACTGACCAAAGAGCGCAGCAAGCTGAGACTGAGAGAGGATCGCCGCCATCTGCGTCGCCAGCGTGACGAGGAAGGACTCTTCGCTTTCATCATACTGACGCAGCTCGCGCTGCTGGACGACCAGCACACCGAGTAGCTGACGACGCTGAATAATCGGCACACCCAGAAACGCGCGGAAGCGTTCTTCTTTTACGGAAGGGATGTATTTAAAGCTGGGGTGTTTTTGAGCGTCGGCAAGGTTGATAGGTTCAGCCAGCCGCCCAACCAGACCGACAATACCTTCATCAAATGCGAGCGTTACGGTGCGCCCCCGCGGCTTTTTCAAACCGCGGGTCGCCATCAGGTAATAGCAGCGCCGATCGTGGTCGGCCAAATACACCGAACAGACCTCGGTCTCCATCGCAAGACAGATGTCAGTGACCAAAATATTCAGCGCCTCGTTGAGGCGCGGAGCGCTGGCCACCTTCTCGACTATTTCTCGCAAGCGGGTGAGCATGATTTGCGTAGCTTAACCTCTTTTACGTCGCCAGGCAGGTGCGCTCTGCGGCTTAGGCGGGATCTCCTGAAGCTGCATCACCACACTTGCAAACTCTTTCATCACCCTACGGTAAACATCGCGCTTAAATGACACGACCTGACGAACAGGATACCAATAGCTCACCCAGCGCCAGCCATCGAACTCCGGCGTACTGCTGGTTTGCATATTGATGTCCGAATCGTTGCCCACCAACTGCAGAAGAAACCACTTCTGTTTCTGGCCGATACAAACCGGCTTTGTGTCCCAACGCACCAAACGTTTCGGTAACTTGTAACGCAACCAGTTGCGGGTCGAGGCAAGGATGCGAACATCTTTTCGGCTTAAACCGACCTCTTCAAAAAGCTCCCGGTACATCGCTTGTTCTGGGGACTCTCCCGGATTGATCCCGCCTTGCGGGAACTGCCAGGAGTGCTGACCATATCGACGGGCCCACATGACCTGGCCCTGACGATTACAAATTACTATTCCTACGTTCGGGCGGTAGCCATCGTCATCAATCACCGGACTACCCCAAACTAAACCTTATATATGAATGATTGTTTCACACTACAGTGAGGCGGTAAACCACTCTCTTACAGGCCTGCAACTTAATAACATTTGAATAACTCACAAATAAGCGCAGAGTTATAAACAGATGTGCGGTCTCAAGGGCAATTTTATTCACCTTTTCTGTGGATATAGTTGTGAAGAAGTGTCTGATTACCGATGAACAACCTGAAATGGCCTCTGCCCTCCCGTTTCTCGCCTTCAACATAAGGCCATATTTTTCATTATCTTATATTCATATCAACAAACAAAATGCAGAATAGCGTGACGATCGTCACAGCAGGGATCGTCGTGCTGATGAAAGATCGAACAGCGTCGGTTTTATCCACAGATTGTGCCAATAAGTTAGGCACAATTTGTCTGAAATTTGGATTTTCGTCGCACGTCAAGGCTGTAAATTGAAACAGTAGTCAGGGTTATGCCCAGTTATCCCATTTTTCTGTGGATAACATGGTGTAAGATCCTGTTTATTGTCAGTGACCAGATTTGAACAACCCGTTTTGCGTCCCTGATGAAACCGTGAAAAATTCATAAAAAAACCTATAAATCATGCACATGGAATATTGGTACAGAAAAAGTTAAACTCTATCCACAGGGGACTGTTTCTTCGTTTATTTTTTAATCAAAAGGTTATCGTCATGCATCCGCTTTCACCCTTGTTCTCACCGCCTTCGAGCGAAAGTCAGTTGCTACAGCAGGCTCAGCGCCTTGCAGGCTTCTCGCTGGGCGAACTGGCGGCGATGGCAGGGCTACAGATCCCGAAGGATCTGAAACGAGATAAGGGCTGGATCGGCATGCTTCTGGAGCTGTGGCTGGGGGCAAGCGCCGGGAGCAAGCCAGAGCAAGATTTCGCGGCCCTTGGCGTAGAGTTAAAAACTATTCCTATCGACCGTCAGGGTCGGCCCCTGGAGACTACCTTTGTCTGCGTTGCGCCCTTAACCGGCAATACCGGCGTAACGTGGGAGACCAGCCACGTGCGCCATAAGCTGAATCGCGTGCTTTGGGTTCCGGTTGAAGGCGAACGGCAGATCCCGTTAGCTGAACGCCGCGTTGGCGCGCCGCTGCTCTGGAGCCCGGATGAAGAAGAGGAGCATCAGCTGCGCCTGGACTGGGAAGAACTGATGGACATGATTGTGCTCGGTCAGGTCGAGCGAATTACCGCCCGGCACGGAGAAGTGTTACAGCTGCGCCCGAAAGCGGCAAACAGCAAAGCGCTTACCGAGGCGATCGGCGCGATGGGCGAACCCATACTAACGCTACCGCGCGGTTTTTATCTCAAAAAAAATTTCACCGGCGCGCTGCTTGCTCGTCATTTCTTACTTAAAACATAGTTTTTTACTTATTTTGCGAGCTCACAAACATAATCGCCTGGTTTTTAAGATTTTACCGCTTCACCCTGTTGCTATAACGGGTTAATACTACACTATGATTTGATACGAGCCAGATGAGGACGATAACGATGAAAAAATGGGCGGTGTTAATTTCAGCAGTCGGGTTGGCGTTTGCCGTTTCGGGCTGCAGCAGTGATTATGTCATGGCGACGAAAGACGGCCGGATGATCCTGACTGACGGTAAACCTGAAGTCGACGATGATACCGGTCTGGTCAGCTACCACGACCAGGCAGGCAATAAAATGCAGATCAATCGCGACGAAGTCTCGCAAATTATTGAGCGATAACAGTCGGAGGTCAGTAGCCTACTGGCCTTTTTGTTTTTTTTCTTCCCCTTTTGCTTCCCCTCTGCCATGTTTATATTCCTTTGTCGGGAGGTTCCTGACGCGGTCTACATGTCTATTGAAGGAAGCCGGCTATGCATTATCACCGTATCCCCCACAGCGCTCTGGAGATAAGTCAACTGGGGTTGGGCACGATGACATTTGGTGAACAAAACAGCGAAGCCGATGCCCATGCACAACTCGATTATGCCGTCAGCCAGGGGATTAACCTGATTGATGTCGCAGAGATGTACCCTGTGCCTCCACGCCCTGAAACGCAGGGACTTACCGAAACCTACGTCGGTAACTGGCTGGCAAAACGCGGTAACCGAGAAAAGCTGGTTATCGCCTCGAAAGTGAGTGGCCCCGCGCGAAACAACGATGCCGGGATCCGCCCAAACCAAATCCTCGATCGCAAAAATATCCGCGCCGCGCTGGACGCGAGCCTGAAGCGCCTGCAAACCGACTATCTCGACCTTTACCAGGTCCACTGGCCGCAGCGTCCAACCAACTGTTTTGGCAAGCTCGGGTATAGCTGGAACGAGAGCGCCCCCGCCGTTACGCTGCTGGAAACGCTGGAGGCGCTGACCGAATGCCAACGCGCGGGAAAAATCCGCTACATTGGCGTGTCCAACGAAACGGCCTTTGGCGTAATGCGCTATCTGCACCTGGCGGATAAACACGATCTGCCGCGCATCGTCACCATCCAGAACCCGTACAGCCTGCTTAACCGCAGCTACGAGGTGGGGCTGGCTGAAGTGACGCAATATGAGGAAGTGGAACTGCTCGCCTATTCATGCCTCGGTTTCGGCACCCTGACGGGGAAATACCTGAACGGTGCGAAACCGGCCGGGGCGCGTAATACCCTCTTTAGCCGCTTTACCCGCTACAGCGGCGAGCAGACGCAGAAAGCCGTTGCAGCCTATGTGGATATCGCGAAGCGCCACGGCCTGGATCCGGCGCAGATGGCGCTGGCCTTCGTGCGCCGTCAGCCGTTTGTTGCCAGTACCCTGCTTGGCGCGACGACTATGGAACAGCTGAAAACTAACATTGAGAGTTTCCATCTGAACCTGAGTGAAGAGGTGTTAGCGGAGATTGAAGCGGTGCATCAGGTTTATACCTATCCTGCGCCGTAGCTGATGCTTTTGCCGGGTAAGGCGAAGCCGCCACCCGGCTACTTATTAACGGCGACGCTGCCAGACCCACAATCCCGCAATCGCCGCCGCGAACAGCCCACCAAATCCGACGCCAATCGCCACCACCGGGACACCCACTTTTACCGCCAGCGAGTAGAGCCCCAGCATTAACAACATGGCCAGGTTTTCACCGAGATTTTGAACCGCAATGGCATTCCCCGCCCCGACGGTCTGCTTGCCACGCTCCTGGAGTAACGCATTCAGCGGTACCACGAAGAAGCCCCCCAGAATACCAATCAGGATCAACAGAGCATAAGCGGGCAATAACGCATGTTGCAGCGAGAAAATAAGCACCACGAGGCCAATCAGGATCCCCGCTGGCATGCAGCGTGCAACCGTTTCAAGCGTCACCAGCTTCGCCGCCGCGCCCGCCCCAGCCACAATCCCGATCGCCACCATCGCATTCAGATAGGTCGGCGTCGCGTTGTCGGTGATCCCCAGCGCCACCGGTACCCACAGAACCAGCAGGAAGCGCAGCGTGACGCCCGCCCCCCAGAACATACTGGTTCCCATCAGGGAGAAACGCGTTTCCCCGTTACGCCACAGCACGCGGCACGCGTTAAAGAAACTGCCGGTCATCGGTTTAAAGCGCCAGGACTGGCCCGGGCGAGCCACCGGCAGCTTCGGAATAAACAGGTTAGCCACAACCGCCCCACCATACACCACTGCACACACGCCCAGGGCAGCCAGAACATGCCAGTCGGCCAGCACGCCACCCGCGACGGAGCCGAGGAGGATAGCGGCAATCGTTGACGACTCCATCAGGCCGTTGGCTTTCACCAGCTTATCGCCCGTGGTCAGTTCTCCGAGAATGCCATACTTCGCCGGGGAGTAGGCGGCAGCACCGATGCCCACCAGCGTATAGCCAACAAACGGATTAAAACCAAAACATATACTGGCAGCGCCCAGCAGCTTGAGACCGTTGGCAAACATCATCACCCGGCCTTTGGGGAAACTGTCCGCCACCTGCCCCACAAACGGGGCAAAGATAATGTAAGCGCCCACAAACACCATCTGCAGGATCGGCTGACTCCAGTCGGGGTAAAACTCGGCTTTCAGCAGCGCCAGCGTGGCAAACAGCAGCGCGTTATCACCGAATGCAGAGAGAAACTGCGCGGCGATGACGGCCATCATGCCTTTCGACCTGAGGGAGGTGTTAGTGTGTACTGACTCACGCATTATGCTGTTCCGCCTCTTCAACCATACCTTTCAGGGTCACGAAATCGGGCTTGCCGCTACCCAGCACCGGAAGCTGCTTCAGGTAGCGAATATCGCGCGGCACCGCCAGCTCTGGAATGCCATGCTCACGCGCATAGCTCAGTAACCTGTCGCGCTTAAGCTCAGCATCAGTGGTAAACAGCACCAGCGCCTCGCCTTTGCTGGCATCGCTCTTCACGACCGTGGCGTGCATCTTCTCGGCGGACACGGCCGTCGCCAGTTGTTCAACCATTTCCAGAGAGACCATCTCACCGGCGATTTTGGCGAAGCGTTTTGCGCGCCCCTGAATCTGTACAAAGCCTTGCTCATCGAAACGAACGATATCACCGGTGTCGTACCAGCCGGTTTCAATCTCGCCGTTGACGTTTTCCGCCGTTGGCGCTTCCAGCACGCCTGGGTTTTCCACGCGCAGGTAACCGTTCATCACGTTCGGCCCTTTCAGCTGCAGGCGGCCACCGTCCTCAATGCCCGGCACCGCCAGCAAGCGCGCATCCATCCCCGGCAGAATTCGCCCCACCGTTCCCGGTTTCGCCGCCATCGGCACGTTAATCGAGACCACGGGCGCGCACTCGGTAACGCCATAGCCTTCGAGGATGCGCAGGCCAAACTTGTCCTGCCAGATCTGACGCGTGCTCTCCTGCAGCTTTTCCGCACCGGCCACCACGTACCGAACGCGGAAGAAATCATACGGATTGGCGAAACGGGCATAGTTACCCAGGAAGGTTGAGGTCCCGAACAGGACGGTGCAGTTACGGTCATACACCAGCTCCGGCACAATGCGGTAGTGCAGCGGGCTGGGATAGAGGAACACCTCGGCACCGGTCAGCAGCGGCGTGAACAGCCCCACCGTCAGGCCAAAGGAGTGGAACAGCGGCAGCGCCGACATAAAACGGTCATTCGCGGTAAAGTCGGCGATGCTTTTAATCTGCTCAACGTTCGCCAGAATACTCTTGTGGCTGTGGACGACGCCTTTCGGGTTACCCTCCGAACCCGATGTGAAAAGGATAATCGCGTCATCTTCCGGCTGCTGTTTGACCTGCGCCAGATGCGGAACCAGCAGATGCGTAAAAATCCACAGCTTGTCGCCGGTGGTCACGTCCGCTTTTAGATCTTCAAGGAAGACCCAGCGTACCTGGGTCAGCTGTTCCGGCAGATGCCACAGCTTGCCTTTGTCCAGAAACTGTCGGGAGGTAAAGACGGTATTAATCTGCGCGGCAGTAATGGCGCTGGTCAGCCCCTTCACGCCCGCCGTGTAGTTCATCATCGCCGGAATACGGCCCCGGGAAACCGCACCAAAAATCACCGCCGCGCTGATGCCCGCGTTTGGCAGCATCAGGCCGATCTTTTCGCCCTTTTTGCTGTACTTCTCAAGAATGCGGCCCACGAACAGCGTCTTGGTCAGCAGTTTACGATAGGTATCAGGGGTAAAGTTGATGTCTTCAATGCAGTTTTTCTTCGCGCCGTAGCGGTACTGCGCCGAAAGCAGGGACTCATACAGCGTTTCGCGCGGACGAACGGCCATGCGCGCTTCCATCATAATCTGGTGCAGCATTTCCCCGGCGATTTTACGGCGATCGCGGGCGCGTGGGGCTTCCGGCATCGGTAACGACGTTGGCGGCAGGATATGCAGCGTGATTTTGGGGAACAGACGCTGCTTCACCAGCCCCTTAAGGCGGCTGAAATGGGTCAACTCTGCGCCTTCAATGCGCAGCGGCACCACGGTCGCGTTTGATTTCGCCGCGACAAACCCCGCGCCGTCGTAGATTTTCATCAGCGAACCGGTCACTGAAATGCGCCCTTCCGGGAAAATGACCACCGGACGCCCCTGCTCTACCAGACGTACCAGGTGTTTAATCATCATCGGCTTTGTCGGGTCAAGCGGTACGAAATCGATCAGTGGGGTGAGCCAGCGCATATACCACTGCTGGCTGATGGAGGTATAGACCGCAAACACCGGACGCACGGGCAGAAACAGCGCAAGCAAGATGCCGTCTATAAAGGAAACATGATTGGGTGTGATGAGAACGCGCTCGCCACGAAGCGCCTGGGCATCGCCAGTGACGCGGATGCGAAAAAGAATACGGAACAGTGTACGGAAAAACCCAAATAGCATCTCAACTCCCTTTGCCAGACAGTGTGGTGGGTTGACAGTAAATGGTGGCAGATTACACGAGAAGTGATACGGGAGCGACAGCAAAAGTGGAGGCGAAAAAAAACCTGCGCATCCGCGCAGGCTGGTGCAAGAGATGAGTACGAAACCGTACTAAGAATTCTCACCAATCAATACCTCTGGGATCTTGATTGTGGCTGTTGACCCTGCGCTTCGCCAGCAGGAAAACGCAAGGGAATGAGCCGAAATGCAACCAGGTGTGAATATTCTCTTTTGCTGTTACAGGTTGAACTGTCAGGCAAAAAAAAACCTGCGTAAGAACGCAGGCTGGTGTAAGTCGTGTTAATCAACCGGAGTTGATTCCACCTATCAATACCTCTGGGATCTCGACTCTACCAACCTCTTTAACGTCATCGCCACCGGACAATCGCAACAGCCTGAGGCAAAGTGTAACTAAAGGTTCAAAATGACATTCTTCTGACATGACCAGGCGTGTAACGATTACACTACCAGGGTTGGTCTGCGTCACGTTTGTGGCGCGCGGAAACCGGCTTCCCTTGAATGGACGTCACTTTTCCGCAACACTATTCAGTGTGTAAACGCTTACCCCAAATAAGAAGGTTATAAATGGCGACAATAAAGGATGTGGCTCGTCTGGCAGGTGTGTCGGTAGCCACCGTCTCCCGCGTGATTAATGATTCACCCAAAGCCAGTGACGCATCACGCCAGGCGGTACAAAGCGCCATGGAAACCCTGAACTACCATCCGAATGCCAACGCCCGCGCGCTCGCCCAGCAGTCAACAGAGACTATTGGGCTGGTGGTGGGAGACGTTTCCGACCCCTTTTTCGGTGCCATGGTAAAAGCGGTTGAACAGGTCTCTTATCAGACGGGTAATTTTTTGCTGATCGGCAATGGCTACCATAATGAACAAAAAGAACGCCAGGCCATCGAGCAGCTGATCCGCCACCGCTGCGCTGCACTGGTGGTACACGCCAAAATGATCCCGGATGCCGAGCTAATTCACCTGATGAAGCAAATGCCCGGCATGGTGATTATCAACCGTATTATCCCCGGCTTTGAAAAACGCTGTGTAGCACTCGACGACCGCTACGGCGCCTGGCTTGCGACCCGTCATCTGATTCAACAGGGTCATACCCGGATTGGCTATCTCTGCTCCAATCACCCCATTTCTGATGCGGAAGACCGCCTGCAGGGCTACTACGACGCCCTGCGCGAAAACGGTCTGCCGTGCAATGACCGTCTGGTGGCCTACGGTGAACCGGATGAGAGCGGCGGCGAACAGGCCATGACGGAGCTGCTGGGTCGCGGACGGAATTTCACCGCGGTCGCCAGCTATAACGATTCGATGGCCGCCGGGGCAATGGGCGTCATGAATGACAACGGGATCGAGGTGCCGGCGGAAATCTCGCTGATTGGCTTCGACGATGTTTTGGTCTCCCGGTACGTGCGCCCGCGCCTGACCACCGTACGCTACCCCATCATCACGATGGCCACCCAGGCCGCAGAACTGGCGCTGGCGCTGGCCGAACAACGACAGCCGCCGGAGATTACCCATCTCTTCAGTCCAACGTTAGTGCGCCGTCACTCCGTTGCTGCGCCCGCTGACGCGCAGAGCGAATAGCGATACAGGTGTACCGTTTTATCCGGATACTCCAGCCCATCGCCAATATACTGCCAGCCGTAACGTTCATAGAAGTCGCGGCAGGCAGACCAGAGATGAAGTTCCTCGTACCCGGCCCGTGCGGCGAAGCGAATAACATGCTGCTGTAACTTTCCTGCCAGCCCCTTGCCGCGCGCCGCGTCGTCAACGTAGAGCGCCGCCAGCCACGGACAGAGATCCTGACGGGTAATCAAATCACAGCGCCAGAGTCCCACCGTCCCGAGAAGCCGTTCATCCTCTACGGCGATAAAGGTCAGCGGCAGGGCACCCGGCGTCTGGCTGTGCTCGACGATGCTATGGAAAAAATCCCGCGCAAGCCCCTCGCCAAAGGCCTGCCAGAGCCAGTCGGTGACCTGCTCCGCATAGCGCGGTGCCTCGTAAAGCGGGAGAATGACGGTCTTTTTCACGTTTCACCTGCGTTTTTAATGAATATGCTGGCCTGACGCCTCCAGCCGGGTTTGGCGATTATTTTACCAGAGTCAGACTATTTAGTTTTACTTCCGGCAGGCCAGGCGAATCGTGACCAAAAAGCGTGATCGTGGCAGAAGTTTTGCGCTTCCCGCATCGCTTATACGCTGTCAGGTCTGTGTTAAACTGCAAACCATTACGTGGAAGCAGGAATGTAGAATGGCAACAATGCTGGATGTCTCACTGCGCGCGGGCGTGTCGAAGGCTACCGTCTCGCGCGTGCTGAACGGCACAGGTCAGGTTAAAGAGAGCACGCGTCAGCAGGTCTTTGCTGCGATGGAAGAGCTGGGCTACCGCCCAAACTTTCTCGCGCGTTCGCTGGCTAACCAGACCAGCAACAGCATTGGTCTGGTCGTCTCTACCTTCGACGGCTTTTACTTTGGTCGTCTTTTGCAGCAGGCGTCGCGGCAGACCGAAACCCACGGGAAACAGCTGATCGTCACCGACGGTCACGACGCGCCAGAGCAGGAAGAGCAGGCGGTGCAAATGCTGGCCGACCGCCAGTGCGATGCCATCGTGCTTTACACGCGCTATATGAGCGAAAAAGCGATCATCAAGCTGATTAATACCGTGCAAACGCCGCTGGTGGTCATCAACCGTGAAGTCAGCCAGGCACCGGAGCGCTGCGTGTTCTTCGAACAACAGGATGCCGCGTTTAAGGCGGTGGATTACCTGATCAATCAGGGCCACCGGGAGATCGCCTGCATTACCGTTCCGATCCACACCCCCACGGGTAAAGCGCGGCTGATGGGCTACCGTAAGGCGCTGGAAAAGCACGGCATTCGTCTGGACGAGCGTCGAATAAAGTACGGTGATGCGGGAATGACGCGGGGCTATGAGCTGTGTAAGGAGCTGATTGCTGAAGGGGTGTCGTTCAGCGCGCTGTTTGCCTGTAACGATGATATGGCGCTGGGCGCGTCCAAAGCGCTGCATCAGGCAGGGCTTAAGATCCCGCAGGATATCTCCCTGTTCGGCTTTGACGATGCCCCAAGCGCAAAGTGGCTGGAGCCTGCGCTGTCATCGGTTTATCTGCCGATAGATAACATGATCGTCACGGCTATCGATCAGGCGATCCGGCTGGCGAAGAACCAGCCGGTCGATGCGATCCCGCCGTTTACCGGCACGCTGGTATTACGCGATTCGGTCACAACGGGGCCGTACTTTAATCAAACGAGTTCCAGCGCCAGCAGTTCCTGAATGGTCTGGCGACGACGGATCAACCGCGCCTTGCCGTTATCAAACAGCACTTCCGGCAGCAGCGGACGGCTGTTGTAGTTCGAGGACATAGACGCCCCGTACGCCCCGGTGTCGTGCAGCACCAGGTAATCGCCCGGCTTCACCTCGGGCAGCGCACGGGTTTCAACTTTGCCACCTTCCTGCTGGGTAAACACATCACCGGATTCACACAGCGGGCCTGCGACAACCGTCTCGCGGCGCGGCGCGTGCGTTAAATCGCGGCCATCGGCAGCCAGGGCGGTAATGTGATGGTAGCTGCCGTACATGGACGGACGCATCAGGTCGTTAAAGCCCGCATCAATCAGCACGAAGTGGCGGGAGCCCATCTCTTTGACGCTGCGTACCTGCGCCACCAGCACGCCGGCTTCGGCTACCAGGAAACGACCCGGCTCAATTTCCAGCTTCACGGCATGGCCCAGATGCGCGGCAATTTGATCGCGCGCGGCGCTCCACAGGCCGTAATAGTGATCGGTGTCGATCGCTTCTTCCCCTTCACGATAAGGAATGGAAAGACCGCCACCGGCGGAGATCGCCTCCAGATCCTGACCGAAGTCGACAACCTGGCGCACCATCGCCCCGCACACCTGCTCCAGGTGCCCGTAATCGACGCCGGAGCCAATGTGCATATGAATACCGACCAGCTTCAGGCTGTAGCGCTGCAGTACCTCAAGCGCGGCAGGCATATCGGCATACCAGATCCCGTGCTTGCTGTTTTCGCCCCCGGTGTTGGTTTTTTGGCTATGACCATGTCCAAAGCCCGGGTTGACGCGCAGCCAGACGCGATGGCCGGGTGAAACCTGCCCAAGCTGCTCCAGCATATCCACAGAACCGGCGTTCACCGGCACCTGCAGTTCATGCACGCGCGCAAGCGTGGCGTCGTCGATCACATCCGCGGTAAAGACGATCGCGTCAGGATCGGTTTTCGGATCAAAGCCTGCCGCCAGCGCACGCTCGATTTCACCCAGCGATACGGAGTCAACTTTCACGCCCTGCTCGCGCATCAGGCGCAGAATATGAATATTGGAGCAGGCCTTCTGGGCAAAACGCACCACGTCAAACTGATGCAGGGCGGCGATCTTCTCGCGAACGATCTGCGCGTCGTAGACCCATACCGGGCAGCCAAACTCGGCGGGCAGGCGCAGCAGGTTTTCAGCGTTCAAATCGGTATCCGTCTGGTTGAGCGGGCGTGGCATGGTCTTCTCCGGTTCAATTCATTTTTTTTATGATTACGCCACAGCGGAAGCAGAATAAAAAATATCGTTTTATCGCGAGTCTATGCAAAAATGATATGGACAGTTCCTTGCTTTCAGGTGCCCTATGCCCGCCGTCAATTTACGCCACATCGAGATTTTTCACGCCGTGATGACCGCCGGCAATCTCACCGAAGCCGCGCAGATGCTGCATACCTCGCAGCCGACGGTCAGCCGCGAACTGGCGCGCTTCGAGAAAGTGCTGGGGCTGAAGCTGTTCGAACGCGCCCGGGGCAGGCTTCACCCGACGGTGCAGGGGTTGCGCCTGTTTGAGGAAGTGCAGCGCTCATGGTACGGGCTGGACAGAATCGTCAGCGCGGCGGAAAGCCTGCGCGAGTTTCGTCAGGGCGAGCTGTCGATTGTCTGCCTACCCGTCTTCTCTCAGTCCTTCTTACCGACGCTGCTCCAGCCTTTTCTGGCCCGCTATCCTGAGGTCAATCTCACCATCGTCCCGCAGGAGTCGCCTCTGCTTGAAGAGTGGCTGTCGGCACAGCGCCACGATCTCGGGTTAACCGAAACCCTCTCGACACCCGCAGGAACGGCGCGCACGGAACTGCTCGCGCTGGATGAAGTGTGCGTTCTGCCCGCCGGGCATCGGCTTGCCCACAAAGCAGTGCTGACGCCCGCAGATTTTCATGGTGAAAACTACATTAGCCTGTCGCAAACGGACAGCTACCGGCAGCTGCTGGATACGCTTTTTTCTGAGCATCAGGTGAAGCGGCGGATGGTGGTTGAAACCCACAGCGCGGCGTCAATATGCGCGATGGTGCGCGCGGGCGTTGGCGTTGCGGTCGTCAATCCGCTTACGGCGCTGGACTATGCAGGAAGCGGGATCGTCATCCGCCGTTTTAGCGTTTCCGTCCCGTTCACCGTAAGCCTTATCCGCCCGCTGCACCGTCCGGCTTCCGCGCTGGTGGACGCATTCACCGAACACTTAGTTGAGCATGCGCGTCAGGTGGCGCTTCGCTTACCTGACCTGCAAAACCCGTTATGACAGCATAAATTCCACGGCATCTGCCGCGTGAATGGCCGCGGTATCAAACACCGGGATGGGGCTTCGTTCGGCCGGCACCAGCAAACCGATCTCCGTGCAGCCGAAAATCACCCCTTCAGCCCCCTGCTGCGCCAGTTTATCTATTACGCTGACGTAATATGCGCGGGAGGTTTCGCTGAAGGTTCCGAGGCAGAGCTCGTCGAAGATAATCTGATTGATGCGCGCCCGGTTCCCCTCATCCGGGATCAGGCTTTCAATCCCAAACTCGCTGTGCAAGCGCCCGCGATAGAAATCCTGCTCCATGGTGTAACGTGTGCCCAGCAAGGCCACGCGCGACATTCCCGAAGCGCGAATGGCGCGTCCGGTGGCGTCCGCGATGTGCAGGAACGGCAGCGAACAGCGCGCTTCAATGTGCGAGGCCACTTTGTGCATCGTGTTGGTACACAGCAGAATGCCCTGCGCCCCCGCACGCTCCAGCCCCAGCGCGGCATCAGCCAGGATTTCTCCGGCTTTATCCCATTCGCCGCTCGACTGGCAGGCTTCGATTACATGAAAATCAACGCTGTGCAGCAGCAGGCTCGCGGAGTGCAGGCCGCCCAGACGCTGCTTTACGCCTTCGTTAATCAGGCGGTAATAAGGGATTGTCGATTCCCAGCTCATCCCACCTATCAGGCCAATCGTTTTCATCATCGCTCCTTATCTGTTTAAGCCAGTGAAGCAAACTTGTGATCCTGTTTCCAGTTCTTTATTACGTTGTTTTCTTTTTAAGCTGGCCAATGTAAATTAAATAAAACACTGTTTTATTATGAAGGGCTAAGCCATGTTTATGTTCCACAAAGAGACCGCGTCTGAAGATCTGGGGAATGGCGTTACGCGTCGCGTGCTGGCCCACGGCGGCAGGATGATGGCGGTTGAAGTACAGTTTGAGCAGGGCGCGATTGGCCCACTGCATAACCACCCGCACGAACAGTTAACCTATGTTCTCTCTGGTGAATTTGAGTTTACCATTGGTGAAGAGAAGCATGTCGTGACGGCGGGAGATACCCTCTACAAAAAACCACATGTGATGCACGGCTGCGTCTGCCTCAGGGCCGGCACGCTGCTGGACACCTTTACGCCTGTTCGCGAGGATTTCCTGAAATAAAAAAGGCGCTGTTGCAGCGCCTTCATGTGTGCAGAATTTATTCCGTTACCGGCTCTGGCAATGGGTTTCGGCTGAGCATGGCCTCACGGAGTAATACGCTGCCGCAGGCAAACAGAGCGCCAAGGATCGCCGCCAGAATGACAATCATGCCTGTGCCCGGGCCGTCTTTTTTCACCGGCATCGATGGCGAAAGCTGATACCTGAATGGCTCAAGCTTAACGTCTGCGAAGGAGAGTTGTTTCAGCTGCGCCAGGTAATATTCCCGGTTCTGGAAGTCCGCGTTCAGCTCCGTCACATCCTTAAGATTTTTTTCAATCCTTAGCTTTTCCGCGATACCGTCAGCCCCGAGCGCAACGGAGTAATCCGGATCGTCTTTTATCCCCTGTCCGTTGCTATAAACGGGCTTCTTAATGCCCGCCGCATTCGCCACTTCCAGCGAATAGTTCAGCCGCTGCAGGTTGGTGTTATGTACATTGGTCAGACGAACGCGGTCGAGCGTCAGCTGCTGCTCTACCTCGTTCGTTTTGAGGGCGATCTGGTTGCGGATATTCTGCACCGTTTCTTTCTCAACAATTGCCGAGATATAGTTGATATACCCCTCCAGAACGGATTGGGCATCGGCTGCGGTCGGCGCGGTGAAGCTCAATGTCCAGGAGACGAAAGGCGCTTTATCCGCATCTTTTCCCTGAACATCATTCACCGCTTTCATTTTGTCTGCAATATTGACAACCGCACGGTGCAGTTCAAGCGGGTCCACTTGCGCATTCTTGAGCTGCGCCATCACGTAAGGGGAAGAGGTCATATACTCTTCAAGCAATGACTGCGACTGGAATTTTTTAATAAACAGGTCAAAGACTTCCTGACGGGTAACCGGCACCTTCACATCAAGAACCTGCAGCGCAACCATCATCTGGCGCAGCGGGTTCCACTGTGTCTGTTCCGCCGGAGTGATCACCGCTTTACTGGTCCATTTTTGCGGCAGTAGAAGCGCAATTGCCAGACCTGCCAGCGCGAAAACAAAGATAATGGTGGCAATACGTTTTTTCGCGGTAATCAGAATATCTAACAGGCCCAGAAGATCGATCTCTTTTGAACTGACTGCTGGAGGGGCATATGAGGGAAAATCGAGGTCCGTGTTTTTTTTGAAATCCATTGCTGACATAGCCGTTCTTCTGTTTCGGGTGCAGTAAATTCCTGCCGGGTGAGTTCAGTTGCCCGATAATACAAGAAACTAAGAATAATCTGAACGCGAGAATGGACTATCTGAGGAACTGCTATCAAAGTTGGTAGTTATTCAGCATCACGCTAACAAAACGCCGGGTGGCGCTGCGCTTACCCGGCATTAACCCTTACACGCCGATATTTCGCAGTTTCTCCCCGCTCATCAGCTTGCGTTCAATATGTTCCAGCGTCACGCCTTTGGTTTCTGGAATTAGCCAGAATGTCGCGCCAATAAACGCCACGTTCAGCACCGTATAGAGCCAGAAGGTTCCCGCCGCGCCAATCGCATCCAGCAGCGTCAGGAAGGTCGCGCCGATGATCATGTTCGACACCCAGTTGGTGGTGGTGGAACAGGTGATACCAAAATCGCGACATTTCAGCGGCTGAATTTCAGAGCACAGGATCCACACCACCGGCGCGGCGCTCATCGCGTAGCCAGCAATACACATCATGGTCATGCCCACGGAGAGCCAGGAGAGGCCGCTGGACGCCGTGCCGTTATCAAACTGCATCAGGCAGTAGCCGAGGATCAGGGTGCCGAGCGCCATCACGCTAAAGCCAATTTTCAGCGCAGGCTTACGACCGGCCTTATCGACGGTGAACACCGCAATAAAGGTGGCGAACATAAAGGTCAGCCCCACCACCAGCGTGGCGATCATCTGCTGTTCCGTGGTGGTAAAACCGGCCATTTTGAAGATGCGCGGGGCGTAATACATGATGATGTTCATCCCCGTGAACTGCTGCATCGCCTGCAGCAACATGCCGAGGAACACCGCGCGGCGCACGTTGCGGTTAGCCTTAAACAGCGACCAGCCGCCCTGCTTCAGCTTCAGGCTTTCGCGGATCTCGTTCAGCTCTTCACGCGCTTTCTCAGACGTGTCGCGCAGCATGCGCAGCACCTCTTCCGCTTCCACGTGACGCCCTTTTTGCGCCAGCCAGCGCGGACTATTGGGCAGGAAGATCACTAAAACAATCAGCACTACCGCAGGCAGCGCCAGCACGCCGAGCATCGCCCGCCAGTTACCGCTGTAGCTGAAGTACGTATCGGACAGGAACGCCAGCACGATGCCCAGCGTCACCATCAGCTGGTACATGCTAATCATCTTGCCGCGCACGTTCTCGCTCGCCATTTCGGAGAGATACAGCGGCGCGGTGTAGGAGGCAATCCCCACCGCCACGCCCAGCAGCACGCGGGAGAGCAGCAGCACTTCAACGTTAGTGGCAAACGCCGAACCAATGGACCCGGCAACAAACAGGACCGCCCCGACCATCAGGCTGTATTTACGCCCAAGGCGGAACGAAAGCCAGCCGTTAAACAGCGCACCGATGGCCGCGCCGAGCATCATGCTGCTCACCACCCACTCCTGCAGGCGGTTACTCAGCGTAAAGTGATCGGTAATAAACGGCAGCGCCCCGGCGATAACGCCGATATCCAGGCCGAACAACAAACCGGCCACGGCTGCCGCAATGGAGACAAACTGGTTCATGCGGCGGGTATCGCGCAGCGCGGCGGGCATCAGGGTAGAGTCATTTATAGATGTCATATTTTTCCTGCCTCAACAGCAAAATTCGTTAAATGAAATTACGAGATAGCGGGGAAAAGTGTCAGGCCGGAATTCGTGAAGATATGGATTATTTCGCTATGGCATAGCGATCTGTGATGGACATTACAATTTCAACTAATGCTGGATAATCACCTTATTTTACTAACGCATTAATTTTTCAATAATAAAAATGTGATGGCAGTCATCTATGATTTTTAAGTATGGATTTTTCGTGTTTATCAATATGGACTTTGACAAATTTTAAGCAAAAAAAACCTCCGCCGAAGAGCAGAGGTATTTGTCATAAGTTAGGTTATCGCGCCAGCCAGCCGCCATCAACCGCGACGGTATAACCATTGATATAGTCCGATGCCGGGGAAGCCAGGAACACTACCGGCCCCATCAGATCGCTCGGCAGCCCCCAGCGGCCCGCCGGAATACGCTCCAGGATCGCCGCACTGCGTTCTTCGTCAGCACGAAGCTGCTGGGTGTTGTTGGTGGCCATGTAGCCCGGCGCAATCGCGTTGACGTTGATGTTGTGCTGCGCCCATTCGTTCGCCAGCAGGCGGGTCACGCCCATCACCGCGCTTTTCGACGCGGTGTAAGACGGCACGCGGATGCCGCCCTGGAAGGAGAGCATCGAGGCGATGTTAATGATCTTGCCGCCCTTGCCCTGCGCGATGAAGTGCTTCGCCGCCGCCTGGGACATAAAGAACACGCTCTTGATGTTCAGGTTCATGACATCGTCCCAGTCGGTCTCGCTGAAGTTAATCGCGTCTTCACGGCGGATCAGCCCCGCGTTGTTGACCAGAATGTCGATATGGCCAAATTCCACCACCGCGCGATCCAGCAGCTCCGGAATAGCGTCGATTTTACGCAGGTCGGCGGTCAGGCTGAGAAAACGGCGGCCCAGCGCGGTTACGCGTTCGATGGTTTCCGTGGGCTCAACGATGTTAATCCCGACGATATCACAGCCCGCTTCCGCCAGGCCTAACGCCATCCCCTGGCCCAGTCCGGTGTCACACCCGGAAACCACGGCCACTTTACCCTGCAGAGAAAATGCATCCAGAATCATGTTTGTTCCTTACTCTTTCAGCGCCTGTCATCAACAGGCAGATGTATGCTTAACTGCCCGCGACTAGCGCAGATCCTTAACAGCGACGTGGTCCATGTCATCGAAGACCTGGTTTTCTCCAACCATCCCCCAGATGAAGGTATAGGCTTTCGTCCCCACGCCGGAGTGAATAGACCAGCTGGGTGAAATCACCGCCTGCTCGTTATGCATGACGATATGACGGGTTTCCTGAGGCTGTCCCATCATGTGGAAAACGCAGGCGTCTTCATCCATGTTGAAGTAGAAGTAGACTTCCATGCGGCGTTCGTGGGTATGGCACGGCATGGTGTTCCACAGGTTGCCTGGCGCAAGCTCGGTCAGCCCCATGCTGAGCTGGCAGGTTTCCAGCACATCCGGCACGAAGTATTTATTGATGGTGCGGCGGTTGCTGGTGAGGTTGTCGCCCAGCGTCACGGGCGCAACGTCCGCGGGCGTTACTTTTTTGGTTGGATAAGCGGTATGCGCCGGGGCGCAGTTGTAGTAAAACTTCGCGGGTTTACTGCCGTCGATGCTGGCAAAGACCACCTCTTTCGCCCCTTTGCCGACGTACAGCCCGTCGCGATGGCCAATCTCGTAGCACTGGCCGTCCACGGTAATCGTGCCCGGCCCGCCAATATTAATCACGCCCAGTTCACGACGCTCCAGGAAGTAGCTTACGCCCAGCTGCTTGCCTACTTCACCGCCCACGGAGACGGTTTTCGCCACCGGCATAATGCCGCCCACGATAATGCGGTCGATGTGGCTATAGACCATGGTGTACTTATCGGCTTCGAACACCTGCTCAATTAAAAACTCGCTGCGCAGTCCCTGAGTATCCAGCGCTTTGGCGTGCGCGCTGTGGATGCTTTGTCTGACGTCCACGGTAACCTCCAGATGTGGTCATGCCCGAAGGCAGAAATTAAACGAAACGACGTTTCGTTTTATGATGAGCACATACTAGCGGCATAAAATAGGGTTTTCAATTGCAATTAAAACAACGTTTCATTTTTTATTTTTGTTTATAACAGAAATGACGCGCGGATCACGATTACTTCCCATGAAGAGAAGAACACGATAAAAAAAACCTCCCGAAGGAGGTTTTTTAAGGGAGGAGAAATTAGCGTTCGATGGCGAGCGCCACACCCTGTCCGCCGCCTATACAGAGGGTAGCGATCCCTTTGCGCGCGTTTCGCTTTTTCATTTCGTGGACCAGCGAAACCAGGATTCGGCAGCCGGACGCGCCGATGGGATGCCCCAGCGCAATTGCACCGCCGTTCACGTTGACCCGCAGCGGATCCCACTCCAGCATTTTGCCGACCGAGATCGCCTGCGCGGCAAAGGCTTCGTTCACTTCGATCAGATCGACATCCGAAAGCTGCCACCCTGCGCGCTCCAGGCAGCGACGGGTAGCGTAGACCGGCGCAATCCCCATCAACGCAGGATCCACGCCCACGCTGGCAAACGCCTTAATGCGGGCCAGCACGGGGAGATCGAGCTCAAGGGCTTTGCTTTCGCTCATCATCATCACGGCGGCGGCACCGTCGTTAATGGAAGAGGCATTGCCCGCGGTGACCGAGCCCTGCGTTTCAAACGCGGGATTCAGTCTCGCCAGGCCTTCCGCGCTGGCATCCGTGCGCGGCTGTTCATCGGTATCGACGACGATCGCCTCGCCGTTCTGACGCTGTGTGCTGACCGGGACAATCTCGTCGCGAAAGCGACCGGAATCAATCGCGGCACGCGCTTTTTGCTGCGAACTGAGCGCATAGGCGTCCTGCAATTCGCGGCTAATGCCGTACTCGCGCGCCAGGTTTTCTGCCGTCACGCCCATATGATAGTCGTTGAACGCATCCCACAGCCCGTCATGCACGAGGCTGTCGAGCAGCTGGCTGTTACCCAGCTGCGCGCCGGTTCGGCTATCGGTGAGAACGTGCGGCGCGCGGCTCATGTTCTCTTGTCCGCCAGCTATAACCACATCCGCTTCACCGCACTGAATGGCCTGGGTGGCGAGATGCAGCGCTTTTAACCCTGAACCACAGACGTCGTTGATGGTAATGGCGGAGACGGTGTTGGGCAGCCCGCCCTTCAGCGCCGCCTGACGCGCAGGGTTTTGCCCGGCACCGGCCGTGAGAACCTGCCCCAGGATCACCTCATCAACTTCATGGGCTGCGATCCCGCTACGTTCCACCAGCGCTTTAACGACTACGCTGCCCAGGTCAACCGCCGAGTGACGCGCAAGCGCTCCCTGAAAACAGCCGATAGCCGTACGCAACGCACCCACTATTACGACATCTTTCATCACGACCTCTGTGTTAAATGACATGACGATAGTAGAGGATTGTTACTGGCAATTATCTTAATTGTTTAAAAATAGTGAGTTTAATCACAAGGATTAGCGTGCATCCTGCAGATACTGCCGCAGCCAGCTTCCGGCCACGCCGGGAGGGGATCGTTTATTCCACAGCAGATCGATGCCGATCGCCCGTGGCCAGCCGGGAACATTGAGCTGTACCAGCGACTTCGCGGCGGCGAATTCAGCCACCAGCGCGCACGGCAGCACGCACCAGCCGAACCCCTGGACGGCCATACTCAGCAGTAACAGGTAGTTCGGCGCTGACCAGACGGGCCCGCGCGCGATCTCAGCCTCGCGCTCAAGGTAGGTGCTGAGCCTCAGTTCCCGCCAGCCGTGCAGCTCGTCGCTCTGCACCTCGTGTTGTCCGGCGAGCGGATGCGTGGTCGCGGCATATATCGCCATTCGGGTCTGCATCGGCAGCCGGGTAGCGCCAATATCCGTAGGATAACCGTCTCGCGCTTCCGTCAGCCCCACCTGCGCGCGCTCCTTTTGCAGCAGATCGATCACGTCCTCTTCCTCGCCAATCAGGCATTCGAACTCCGTGTGGGGAAAGCGAGCGTCAAACTGCTTCATCAGATCTTCAAGCACGTCGGGGTTGAGGGTATCGGAGAGGACAAACGTCAGACGCGCCTCCGTTTGTGCCGTTAACGACACCGCCAGCTCATCCAGCCGCGTGCTGGCGGCGAGAATGGCCTGCACATAGCCCAGCACCTGTTCCCCCTGGACCGTTAACACCGGCTGGCGCGCCGAGCGGTCAAACAGTTCGAAACCCAGATCGGCTTCAAGATTGGCAATGGAGGTGCTGATCGTCGACTGGCTTTTACGCAGCCTGCGCGCGGCAGCAGAGAAAGAGCCTGCCGCAACGGTCTCAACAAACGCGGTAAGAGCTTCAGGTGAATAGCGCATAAACTATCTACTTTATCGATGGATACCATCTTTAATATATCAGCTTTAGCGATAAAAATAGGCTACATCAACGCCCATACCGGTGAATAAATGAGGTCTACACTATGCAACATCAGGATGCACTCCAACGTAAGCTGCCGGAGCGGATCTTTCATGCTGTCTGTTTCGAAGGGATTGCCACGGCAATTCTCGCCCCCACGGCGGCATGGCTGATGCAGCGCTCGGTGGTGGAGATGGGTGGGTTAACCATTATCCTGGCTACCACCGCCATGCTCTGGAACATTATCTATAACTTCGGTTTCGACCGTTTCTGGCCTGTCCAGCGCGTAAAACGTACGGCAAAAGTGCGCGCGCTGCACGCCCTGGGGTTCGAATGCGGGTTTATTGTAATCGGCGTGTCGATTGTCGCCGCCGTGCTGGGCGTGACCCTGCTTGAGGCATTCACGTTAGAAATTGGTTTCTTCCTGTTCTTCCTGCCATACACCATGTTCTATAACTGGGCATACGATAACCTGCGTGAGAAATTCCTTAAGCGTCGCCAGCAACGACGCGCTCTGGCAGGCTAAACCCCCGCTGGCCGGACGCCTGTTCCGGCCAAACTCCGTCGAAGCAACTGCGCTCTTCAGGCATAACTATGGTAAATTGCACGCCATTCTGATGGTTTGTTAGTTGAAACGTTGCTCTAATGTCGAAAATTTGGTCAAAAGATGAGACTCTCTGGAGTTTCGCTCTCTATGGCACGGCCGTGGGCGCAGGAACGCTGTTCTTGCCCATTCAGCTGGGCTCCGCAGGCGCTATTGTCCTGTTTATCACCGCCCTCGTGGCCTATCCGTTAACCTACTGGCCGCACCGGGCGCTGGCGCAATTTATTCTCTCGTCAAACACAAAAGGTAATGAAGGGATCACCGGCGCCGTCTCCCACTACTATGGTAAGAAGATTGGCAATCTGATCACCACGCTCTATTTCATCGCCTTTTTTGTGGTGGTGCAGATTTATGCGGTGGCCATTACCAACTCGTTAACCGAGCAGCTGGCAAAACACCTGACGGTGGACACCACCGTTCGCGTGCTGGTCAGCCTGGGGGTGGTGCTGGTATTGAATCTGATTTTCCTGATGGGACGGCATATCACGATAAAAGTGATGGGTTTCCTTGTGTTTCCGCTGATTGCCTATTTCCTGTTTGTCTCGATCTATCTCACCGGAGGCTGGCAGCCCTCGTTGCTCACCAGCCAGATGGCCTTCGATCGCCAAACGCTGCATCAGGTATGGATTTCAATTCCGGTGATGGTGTTTGCCTTTAGCCATACCCCGATTATCTCAACGTTTGCCGTTGACCGTCGCGAGAAGTTTGCCGACGGTGCCATGGATAAATGCAAGAAGATCATGAAGGTGGCGTACCTGATTATCTGCCTGAGCGTGCTGTTCTTTGTCTTCAGTTGCCTGCTCTCTATCCCACCGTCCTATATTATGGCCGCCAAAGAGCAGGGGGTGACGATTCTGTCAGCGCTGTCGATGATGCCGTCTTCCCCAGCCTGGCTCGGCATTTCCGGGATTATCGTGGCGATCGTAGCGATGTCGAAATCGTTCCTCGGCACCTATTTTGGGGTGATTGAAGGGGCGACGGAGATCGTGAAGTCGTCGCTAAATCAGGTGGGGATTAAAAAGAGCCGCGCCTTTAACCGCGCGATTTCCATTATGGGAGTGTCGTTAATCACCTTTGCGGTCTGCTGCATTAACCCGAACGCCATCTCGATGATTTACGCTATCAGCGGCCCGCTTATCGCCATGATCCTGTTTATCATGCCGACGCTGTCGACGTATCTGATCCCTTCCCTGAAACCGTACCGCTCCATTGGCAGCCTGCTGACGCTGGTCGTCGGCGTGCTGTGCGTGTCGGTGATGTTTGTTGGCTAGACGTACTCGTGCCCGGCGTGCTGCCGGGCGCGTTATTTAGGCCCGAATATCGTCATATTCCCGCGTCTTATCAAACTCATGCTTCGCAAACGGGCACAGCGGAATAATTTTGCGGTTCTCACCGCGCATCTTCTCCACCACTTTCGCCACCAGCTGTTTACCGACGCCCTGCCCTTTCAGGCTCTCATCCACATCAGTGTGCTCGATAATGCTCAGGTGCTCGCCGGTCGGCACGAAGACAATCTCCGCGACCTGATTGCCGTTCTCATCATTCACGTAAAACTTGTTATGGCCTTCCAGAATTTCCATGGTTCCTCGCTTATTTTTGGCGATACTTCAGCGCACCGCTCGGGCAGGTATCAATCACGCGTACAACCGTTTCAACTTCCACTTCATCGGGAATGATCCACGGCTTACGTTTCAGATTAAACAGCTTTGCGCTCCCACGCACGCAGTTACCTGAGTGTTTGCAGATCCCGGTATTAAAGTAAACGTCAATTTTCTCGCCGGTATAGGCCCGGTACCCCTCATCCAGTAGTTCTTTATCCATGACATTGCCTCTGTAATTATTATCTTGCTGAATGAAGCATAGCCTTACGGGATTCTGATGGCTATAACGCCGAAAACGAAAAGCCAGGTCACAACTCTTTTCTCGCCAGATTGCGTCCGCTATTGGCACATGTCAGGCTCCGCAAATCTCTCACTTTCATAGGGCTAGCACAGGTTGAATGAAACGCAGACTCTCTTTTCAGGTAAAGCTGTTTTTAGCGCTGGTGTGCTTCTCCTGCCTGCTGTTAGTTCTGCTGGGAACGATCCTGTTTCATTTTATTGACCGACAGCTACACCACGATTTGGGCCAGCGCGCCCGGGTTCAGGCCAGTGAAATCGCCCTGATACCGGGTCTGGCGGAAATGGTGGCAGCCAGAGATATCCCCGGTATCGCCCGCTTAATACAGCCGCTGCGTGCCGAAAGCGATGCCAGCTATATTGTGATTGGCGATACCCGGGAACAGCACCTTTATCATTCGGAATCACCGGAGCGCATTAATTTACCGATGATTGGAGGGGATAATGCGGAGGTGTTAAAAGGCAAAACCATTATTTCCGTGCGTCAGGGCGGGATTGGGGTGTCGCTGCGCAGCAAAGCGCCAATCTTTAATGCGCAGCATCAGGTAATTGGCATCGTCTCGGTCGGCTATCTGACCTCGTATATCGCCAATATTAACGCCCGCATTCTCTGGCAGGCTGGACTGTACGGTATTGCCCTTCTGCTGTTGCTGTTTATTTTCTCCTGGCTGTTTACCCGCAATCTTAAAAAGCAGATGTTCCGCCTTGAGCCGAAAGATATCGCCCAGCTGGTTTTGCAGCAACGCGCGTTATTAGAAGCGATGTACGAGGGGGTATTTGCCATCAATGAAGAGAAGCGGCTGATTTTAATTAACCGGGCAGCCAGGGAGATGCTCGATATTCATCAAAGTGAGAAAGAACTTATCGGCAAACCGCTGGAAGACGTTCTGCAGACGTCGCCGGGCTTTTTATCCCAGCGTTACGCCTCGGTAAGCGCTGGTCGGCACGACCAGATCGCAGTGCTTAACCAGCGAGAGGTGATCGTTAACCGCGTGGCGATTGAGGTCGAACCCGGCGTTGAAAGCGGCTGGGTGTACAGCTTTCGCGACAAAAACGACATTAACACCCTCAGCAGCCAACTGAGCCAGATCAAGCGCTATGCGGACAACCTGCGCATTATGCGCCACGAGCAGTTGAACTGGACCGCGACTCTGGTGGGGCTGCTGCAGATGAAACACTATGACGAGGCGATCCGTTACATCCAGATGCAGTCAGAAGGCGCGCAGCGCGTGCTGGACTTCGTTTCGGCCCATTTTTCCTCTCCGGCCCTGTGCGGGCTGCTGTTAGGAAAATACGTCAGCGCACGCGAAAAAGGCGTTGAACTGCAGTTTGACCCGGCCTGCCAGCTCACCCGCATGCCCGACACGCTCAACGAAACGGAGCTGATGTCCATTATTGGTAACCTGCTGGATAACGCAGTGGACGCGACCCTTAAGGCACCGGTCCCCGCGCCGGTGGAACTCTACATTTCTGACCGCAACCAGGAGTTGTTGATAGAGGTGGCAGACAGAGGCTGCGGTGTGGATGAGGCGGTGAAGCCACACATTTTCCGCCAGGGATTCAGCAGCAAACCGGAAAGTGAGAACGACATTGTGGGTACCGAGCACGGTATTGGCCTGTTTCTGGTGGCAGGCTATATCAGGAAAGCGGGCGGCAGCATAGAGATCGCCGACAACACGCCGCAGGGCACCATTTTTTCTGTGTTTATTCCCAATGGACAACCGCATGACCCAACCACTTGACGTTGTGATCGTTGAAGATGAACCGCACCTGGCGGAGCTGCATCGCGAGTATATCGAGCAGAATTTTCACTTGCGCGTGGTGGGCATCGCCGCGTCGATTGAGCAGGCATGCAGCCTGATTCGTCAGCATCAGCCGCGGCTTATCCTGCTGGACAACTATCTCCCGGACGGTAAAGGCGTGGAGCTCATCGATAACCCGCTGCTGAAAAGCTATGAATGCTCGGTGATCTTTATCACCGCCGCCAGCGATATGCAGACCTGCAGCCATGCCATGCGCAGCGGCGCGTTTGACTACCTGATCAAGCCCGTCTTTTTCCAGCGCCTGCACGCCTCGCTGGAGCGGTTTATGCGCTTCGTCCACACCGTGCAGCAGGTGAAAGTGGTCGACCAGCACGCGCTGGATCGTCTGTTTAATCTGCCTGCCGCGGAAGCCTCCATTACGCCGTCGACGAAGGGCATTGAACCCCAAACGCTGGAAAGGATTAAACGCCTGTTCGCCGAACATCCCGACAGCGCGATGTCGGTTGAAGAGGTAGTGGATAACGTGGGGATCAGCAAAACCACGGGGCGTCGCTACCTGGAATATTGCGTGGAGAGCGGGTTAATCATCGTCGAAATGCTGTATGGCAATATTGGTCATCCACGGCGGCTATACCGCAAAGCCGACGATAAACCGTAATCCGAAACCGTTCGCAGGCAAACGTTCGCGGATTTTATGGTGTTAATTGCTGAAACGATGGTGACAGTCACACTTCGGAATCATTGCCCGCGCCTCCCTATTGTCGGAGGCGCGCTTTACGCTATGTTGACAATTAGTTCCTCAAATGTAACTAAAAGGTTAACTATAATGTCGAACACGTTCCGAATTTCTCTGCTTACCGCTACCGTCCTGTTCTCTGCTTCTGCACTCTCTGCCCTGCCGCAGGGCTATCCTGCTGAGTATCAAAAAGTTGTCGATGCCGCCACCAAAGAGGGCAAGGTGGTGATTTACTCCACCACCGACACCAAAGCCGCCGGGCCGCTGATTGCGGGCTTCGAAAAAACCTACCCGGGCATCAAAGTTGAATACAACGACATGAACAGCACCGAGCTGTACAACCGTTTTATCAGCGAACAGGCCTCCGGTGGCGGTAGCGGCGACGTGGTCTGGAGCTCCTCAATGGACACCGGGCTGAAACTCGCCACCGACTACGCCATGGAGTACAAATCGCCGGAGCAAAGTCAGCTGCCGAAATGGGCAGTCTGGAAAGATAAGGCATACGGCACCACCTATGAGCCAGTGGTCTTTATCTACAACAAGCGCCTGATCCCGGCTGGCGACGTGCCGGATTCTCACGCTGCGCTGGCGAAGCTGATTGCCAGCCAGACGGACAAATTCAAGAGCAAAGTCACCACCTACGACATCGAAAAATCGGGTCTTGGCTTTATGCTTTCCGTGCAGGATCACAAGGCCGATCCAAACTACTTTAAAACCCTGGCCGACGTCGCCAAAGGCGGCTTAGCAGTGCAGTCATCAACGGGCACCATGATGGAGAGGGTTTCCTCCGGTGAAAACCTGATCGGCTTTAACATCCTCGGATCCTATGCTGAAGCCCGTGCGAAGAACGATCCTTCTCTCGGCATTTCGTACCCGAAAGATTACACGCTGGTGCTCTCGCGCGTGTCGTTCATCAGCCAGCAGGCGCAAAACAGCAATGCGGCAAAACTGTGGCTGGACTATGTGCTGTCTGAAAAAGGGCAAAGCATTCTGGCCAGTCAGGCGGATATTCCCTCCATCCGTAACGATATCGAAGGCAAAAATGATATTGACGGCCTGACCAAAATCCTCGGTAACGCGCTGAAGCCGATCCCGGTTGATGAAACGCTGCTGGAGTACCTGCAGCCGAAAAAACGCCTGGAGTACATCAAAGAGTGGCGTGCAGCCGCCGCCAAATAAGCGTTCGGGCGCGGCGCACGCCGTCGCGCTCCCTGTCGACTGAGTTCGTTTTATTGGGCTGCAACACCAGGGATACCCCATGAATACATTACGCAGAAAGTGGCAAAGCCTGCCGCGCGGCATCGTCGTGCTGATAACCGCTCTGGTTATCTACACGCCGCTGTCGTTTATCGTGATACAGAGCTTCCTGTCCGCTCCGTTCTTTTCTCCGGCAAAAGAGTGGAGCCTTGAATCATTTGGCTTTATCTTCACCGACCCTGATTTCTATAAGGCCCTGAGAAGCGGCTTTATTCTCGCCTTCGGGCTGGTCATCATCGCCATTCCGCTGGGTGGCGTGCTGGCGTTTCTGATGGTTCGCACCGACCTGCCCGGCCGCCGCCTGATTGAACCGCTGATCCTGGTACCCATTTTCGTATCGCCGATGGTGCTCGGCTTTGGCTATGTGGTGGCTGCCGGTCCCGTGGGCTTTCTGTCCCTGTGGGCGCAGGCGCTGATCGGCTTTGTGCCGTGGAACATCTACGATATGTCGAGCATCGTGGTCATTGCTGGCCTGACGCACGTGCCGCATGCCTATCTCTATATTTCATCCGCGCTGCGCAGCGTCGGCTCTGATGTGGAAGAAGCCGCGCGCATTGCGGGTGCCTCTCCGCTGCAGGTGATGACCTCGGTCAGCCTGCCGATGGTGCGCCCGTCGATCCTGTACGCCATCGTGCTGCTGTTCTTCCTCGGGCTGGAAGTATTTGGCCTGATGCTGGTGCTCGGCGATCCGGAAGGCAATATGGTGCTGGCAACCTACCTGTACCAGCTGACGAACAAGCTCGGCACGCCTTCCTATCACCTGATGGCGGCGGTTGCCGTGGTGCTGATCTGCATCACCATCCCGCTGGTGATGCTCCAGCGCCGTCTGATGCGCACCGCCAACCGCTTCGTCACGATGAAAGGGAAAGCCTCACAGGCTCGCGCGTTACCGCTGGGCAAATGGCGCTGGGTTGCCGGGGCGGTGGTTGCCTTCTGGCTCACCGTCACCATCGGCGTGCCGCTGCTCGGCGTGGTGCTGCGCGCGTTTATCTCCAACTGGGGTGTGGGCGTTTCGCTGTGGGATGAGCTTTCGCTGAGCACTTTCCGCACCATCTGGGCACAGCCCAACCTGCTGCGCGCCATCGTCAACTCCATGGCAATTGGGGTGATTGGCGGCGCGCTGGCCGTGGCGTGCTACCTGTTCGTCGGGATTGCGATGCACCGTAAACCGGATAACACCACGCGCTTCCTGGACTACAGCGTGCTGGTGCCGCGCGCCGTGCCTGGCCTGCTTGCCGGTCTGGCGTTCCTGTGGGTGTTCCTGTTCCTGCCGATGTGGCTGGACAACTCGCTGAAATCCGGCTGGCTTTCCGGGTTCGCCTGGACCGACTGGATGCGCGAGAACGTCATCGTCTGGCTGCGTTCGCTGCGCAGCACCATTTTCAGCGTCTGGCTGGCCTATACCGTGGTGTGGATGGCTTACGGGCTGAGGCTTATCTCTTCCACGCTGCTGCAGGTGGGGCCAGAGCTTGAAGAAGCCGCGCGCAGCACCGGGGCGACGCGCGGGCAGATCACCCGTCATGTGACCATTCCCCTCTCCCGCTACGGTCTTATTGGTTCGTGGCTGCTGATGTTTCTGATCTTTGAGCGCGAATACTCAACGGGTGTGTATCTGCTTTCCCCCGGCACGGAGACCATCGGTTCAATGCTGGTTTCCCTCTGGGCCGCGGGTGCCATTGATATCGTGGCGGCGCTCTCTTTCATTAACATCCTGCTGGTCGTGGTAGGTCTGGGCATTGCCCTTCGTTTCGGAGTGAAAATACATGATTGAATTAGCGGTTGACGATCTGCACTTAACCTACGGCGACAATCCTGTTTTAAAAGGTGTCTCCATGAACCTGAAACGCGGCGAAGTGGTCTCCCTGTTAGGCCCCTCCGGCAGTGGTAAAACCACCCTGCTGCGTGCCGTCGCGGGTCTGGAAAAACCGACGCAGGGGTCGATTGTCATTGGCAACAATAAAGTTTACGACGGCACGCCGCGCAGTGAGATCCCGGCAGAAGAGCGTAACCTGGGGCTGGTGTTCCAGTCCTATGCCCTGTGGCCGCACAAAACCGTGTTTGAGAACGTGGCCTATCCGCTCAAGCTGCGTAAAGTTCCGGCCAAAGAGATCCAGCAGCGCGTACAGGACGTACTGGACCAGCTGGGTCTGGGCCATCTTGGCAAACGTCACCCGCACCAGCTCTCCGGCGGGCAACAGCAGCGCGTGGCGATTGGCCGGGCGCTGGTGTACAACCCACCGGTGATTTTGCTGGACGAGCCACTTTCCAACCTCGACGCCAAGCTGCGCGAAGAGGCCCGCGTGTTCCTGCGCGAGCTGATTATCAAACTCGGGTTATCCGCGCTGATGGTGACGCACGATCAGAACGAAGCGATGTCCATATCCGACCGCATCCTGCTGCTTAACAACGGCAAAATTGAGCAACAGGGCACGCCGCAGGAGATGTACGGCTCGCCAAAAACGCTGTTTACCGCCGAGTTTATGGGCAGCAACAACCGCCTGCACGGCAAGGTCACCGAAGTGCGCGACGGCAGAGCGCGTATCGAAGGGAAAGGCTGGGTGCTGTGGGGCCAGGCCGGTGAAGGGGTGCAGAGCGGTAATGACGCTACGGCGGTGATCCGGGTCGAACGCGTGGCGGTGGTTGAGGGGCCAGGGGAAAATCAGCTTGAGCTGCCGCTGCTCACCAGCATGTATCTTGGCGACCGCTGGGAGTACCTGTTCCGCACGCCGGGAGATGATTTTGTCATTCGCGCTTATGGGCATGAGGTGCGGGATCCGCAGCACTGCCATCTTTCACTGCCGGAGAAGCATGTTTGGGTGTTCCCAAAAGGGTGAGTGTGAAAAGAAAAGGCTGCGGGATGCGGCCTTTTTTGCTTTGACAGAGTGAGAGCATGCAACCTACGCCCTCAAATATTTAATTAATTATACCTTTCCGATGTCAACAACTTCTGCGCTTGCCCGGCTTACTGAGATTGCGGAATGCCCTGGGCTGCCGCAGATGGCGGCAGTGGCACGGCCGATCTCGCGCAGGAGTTCCGTGAAGGCCATTACGTAATGGCGCCGCAGGCTACCCCTGCGGTTGGACTCCAGGGAAGCGGCCCCTAGCATGTCGGCGAGAATGCTAAGGAACGAGGCCATGGTCTGCCAACTACGGGCGGAGTTGAGGGAAAGCAGGTAGGCCCGGGCAGGATTAACCGGGCCTTTACCTCCGGGCAGCATCGGCATGAAATTCTCATTGGGCAGAATGACAGCTGGCGACAGGTTAAGCTCCGGAGCATCAGATATCAGGGGCATTCAGGGCCCCGTCCGGGGCGGAAGTCCTCCGGCGCGCTGCGTGAAATACCGAGGTAAGTGATACCGAAAAGCGTACCGCAGAGTGTCTACTTTTCAAAGGTACATTTTAATAAGAAGAAAAATTATTGAGTCCAGTCTCCGTTGCCTATATCTTTAACAAAGATAAAACATTTGAATTATCGGTTAGATGATATGGCTATCAGACATGATGCTCTGAGGGCGGTAGCATTCCAAAAACAAGAGCAAAAGAGGCGGAAGTTAAAGTTGAGCATGGGCAAAGCGATTTCAAGAAAAAAACGTCTATCTCAGTACTATACAAACCGGGATGTGGCAGAGATGCTTATCTCATCATTACCATCAGACGAAGCCAGAACAATCATTGACTTAAGTGCTGGTGAAGGCTCGTTGTTGATGACAGCTGCGCTCAAATACGACAATGCAAAGCTCTACGGAATTGATATTGATGATGAAAACTGCAGAAAGTTAGACCTCTTAAATAACACAACTAGTATATGTTTAGATGCAACCCATTCAGCCAGTTTTGATAAAATAAAGGCACACAACAGTACATATGACATAGTCATTGGCAATCCTCCTTTTTATACAGCTGAACATACTGTCTATACAAGGGGGTTATTTAAAGAGTGGGGACTAAATCATAAAACAAAATATTACAGAGCTGAGATTTTGTTCTTAATGTTGTCACTAAAGTTGCTTGATCGAGACAGTAGTTGTGGAATTGTTGTACCTGATACTATATTCTCAAGCGAGAAATATAAACCACTGAGAGAGAAAATAGTCTCATTATTTAAATTTATAGATGTTATAGAGTTAGATAATAAGGCATTTTTGGGGACTGAAGCAAGGACTCATATTCTTACTGTAAGTAACAAAAAATCAATAAACCCATCAATAACAACAAGAAGTTCTAAAAAAATTAAAGTAATAAGACTTAACAAAGAAGAGTTTATTGAAAGGGCCGATCATCAATATAACACATTTAAGTATAACAGCAATGAAAAAACCATTGAAAATTCTGGTATAAAAGTTATGAGAGGGAATATCAGCAAAACGAAAAAAACTCAACTACATGATGCTATTATTCACTCATCTTCTTTTTATAATGATTATTCTTTATTTGAAAATAACAATGACAGTGCAGAAAATGGTTCAGCCGTGCAGGCGGTGAAAGGGGATGTTGTTGTACCCAGGGTCGGAACTAGATGTTTGGGGAAAGTTGGGATCATACGAAACGGTTCTTTTTCCATTACAGATTGTGTTTTTGTTATCAAAGCTTCGGAGTACGAATGTGGTGAAATGATTGCCGATGCATTAAAATCTAAATTTGGAGTCGACTGGATTAAGAGTATTTCAAAAGGCATTGGAGCGCAGTACATAACATTAAATGACATAAAAAAACTACCCCTGCGATAATAACATCATGAAAATAGACCATATTACAACAAGAGATACTGAAGCGATTATAGAGCAATCCAAAAAATTAATCACGATTGGTTACTGGGATAATGTAAAAGTATCAGTATTGCAACGCTGGTTAGATAATTTCAATGACGAAAAGGAAAAATATCTTGCAGCCTCTGTGTTAAGCGAGTTGATATATCGTAACAGGGAAACTGTTACATCCATGGGTTATAATATATTCTCAATTATTCTCCCGCAGATCTTAGAAGAGTTAAATATTTACCATGTTGAAGAAATTGAAAAATGGATGCATGATATCAACTCGCCAAAACACGCAAGAAATCTTCCCTTTCGAACATCCGTAATAAATAACGTGGATAGTAAAGTCACTAAAAGTGGTGATGTGATACACACATTCCTGCAAAGAGATTTTTTCGATAAAAACTTAGGGGTAAAAGTTGAAAATATAAAAAAATTGCCACCAAGTATGAAAGCAATAGTTTTCTTTGATGATATGCTTGGTTCTGGAACTCAAATTGACACGTTCATGAAAGAAACAAATCTCGATGAACTTGGAAAGAAAATAATAT
>NZ_JADBQN010000029.1:0-28305 GCF_014895915.1 Enterobacter cloacae complex sp. P13B | reverse complement strand
TTCACTTCTGATTGCGAAATAAACAGCAAAAGCATAAAACCAGATCATTAACATATTAATGAAATCATAACCCGGACCGTCGGGGTAAGGAGTAGGTGAATGAAAGGTACCGTATTTGCCGTCGCGCTGAACCACCAGAGTCAGCAAGAAGCCTGGGCTGAGGCGTTTGAAAAAGCCCCTTACAACATGCCGCCAAAAACGCCGGTGTGGTTTATCAAACCGCACAACACGGTGATTCGCGCGGGCGAGCCCATTCCTTTCCCGCAGGGGGAAACGGTGTTAAGCGGCGCGACGGTGGCGCTGGTGGTGGGTAAAACCGCCAGCAGGGTGCGCGTAGAGGACGCCGCGGCGTACATCGCCGGATATGCGCTGGCCAACGAGGTGAGCCTGCCGGAAGAGAGCTTCTACCGCCCGGCCATTAAGGCCAAATGCCGGGACGGCTTTTGCCCGCTTGGCGAGCTGGCCGCCGTTGATAACGTCGACAACCTGACCATCATCACCGAGATCAACGGCCGCGAAGCGGACCACTGGAACACCGCCGATCTGCAGCGCAGCGCCGCCGAACTGCTGAGCGCCCTGAGCGAATTCGCCACCCTCAATCCCGGCGATGCGATCCTGCTCGGCACGCCGCAAAGCCGCGTGGAGATCCGCCCGGGCGATCGCGTGCGGATTCTGGCGGAAGGTTTCCCGCCGCTGGAAAACCCGGTGGTGAACGAGCGCGACGTTGCCCTTTCCCACCGCACGCCTGAACACGCCACGCTGTTCGCCCTCGGTCTTAACTACGCCGATCATGCCAGCGAGCTGGACTTCAAGCCGCCCACCGAGCCGCTGGTGTTTATCAAAGCGCCGAACACCTTCAATGGCGACAACCAGACCTCGGTGCGCCCGAACAATATCGAATACATGCACTACGAGGCGGAGCTGGTGGTGGTCATCGGTAAAACCGCGCGTAAGGTGAGCGAAGCCGAGGCGATGGAGTATGTCGCGGGCTACACGGTCTGCAACGACTACGCCATCCGCGACTACCTGGAAAATTACTACCGCCCGAACCTGCGGGTCAAAAGCCGCGACGGATTAACCCCCATCAGCCCGAACATCGTGCCGAAAGAAGCCATTCCCGATCCGCATAACTTAACCCTGCGCACCTTCGTCAACGGCGAACTGCGTCAGGAAGGCACCACCGCCGATCTCATTTTCAGCATTCCTTACCTGATTGCGTATCTGAGCGATTTTATGACCCTGCAGCCGGGCGACATGATCGCCACCGGCACGCCGAAGGGGCTGTCCGACGTGGTGCCGGGCGATGAAGTGGTGGTGGAAGTGGAAGGCGTGGGCCGCCTGGTGAACCGGATTGTCAGCGAGGAGACTGCAAAATGAAAAAGATTAACCACTGGATCAACGGTAAAAACGTCGCCGGAAGCGAGTACTTCCATACCACTAACCCGGCCTCCGGCGAGGTATTAGCGGAAGTCGCCTCCGGCGGTGAAGCGGAAATTCATCAGGCCGTTGCCGCCGCTAAAGAGGCGTTCCCGAAATGGGCCAACCTGCCGATGAAGGAACGCGCGCGCCTGATGCGTCGCCTGGGGGATCTGATCGACCAGAACGTGCCCGAGATCGCCGCCATGGAAACCGCCGACACCGGCCTGCCGATCCACCAGACCAAAAATGTGCTCATCCCGCGCGCCTCGCACAACTTCGAGTTCTTCGCCGAGGTGTGCCAGCAGATGAACGGCAAAACCTACCCGGTCGACGACAAAATGCTCAACTACACGCTGGTGCAGCCGGTGGGCGTCTGCGCGCTGGTGTCGCCGTGGAACGTGCCGTTTATGACCGCCACCTGGAAGGTCGCGCCGTGCCTGGCGCTGGGCAATACCGCGGTACTGAAGATGTCTGAACTCTCGCCGCTGACCGCCGACCGTCTGGGCGAGCTGGCGCTGGAGGCGGGCATTCCGGCGGGCGTGCTGAACGTGGTGCAGGGCTACGGGGCGACGGCAGGCGACGCGCTGGTGCGCCACCACGACGTGCGCGCCGTCTCCTTCACCGGCGGCACCGCCACCGGGCGCAACATTATGAAAAACGCCGGGCTGAAGAAATATTCCATGGAGCTGGGCGGCAAATCCCCGGTGCTGATTTTTGAAGATGCGGACATCGAGCGCGCGCTGGACGCCGCGCTGTTCACCATCTTCTCCATCAATGGCGAACGCTGCACCGCGGGCTCGCGCATCTTCATCCAGCAGAGCATTTATCCGGAGTTCGTCAAGCGCTTCGCCGAACGCGCCAATCGCCTTCGCGTGGGCGATCCGACCGATCCGAACACCCAGATTGGCGCGCTCATCAGCCAGCAGCACTGGGAGAAAGTCTCCGGCTATATCCGCCTCGGCATCGAGGAAGGCGCCACCCTGCTGGCGGGCGGCCCGGACAAACCGGTCGATCTGCCTGTACACCTGAAAGGCGGCAACTTCCTGCGCCCGACGGTGCTGGCGGACGTCGACAACCGCATGCGCGTGGCGCAGGAGGAGATCTTCGGGCCGGTGGCCTGCCTGCTGCCGTTTAAGGACGAGGCGGAAGGCCTGCGCCTGGCGAACGACGTGGAGTACGGCCTGGCGTCATACATCTGGACCCAGGACGTCAGCAAGGTGCTCCGTCTGGCGCGCAGCATTGAAGCGGGCATGGTGTTCGTCAACACCCAGAACGTGCGCGACCTGCGCCAGCCGTTTGGCGGCGTGAAGGCCTCCGGCACCGGCCGCGAGGGCGGCGAGTACAGCTTTGAAGTGTTCGCGGAGATGAAGAACGTCTGCATCTCCATGGGCGACCATCCGATTCCAAAATGGGGGATCTGACAATGGGCAAGCTAGCGTTAGCGGCAAAAATCACCCACGTGCCGTCGATGTATCTTTCCGAGCTGCCGGGGAAAAACCACGGCTGCCGCCAGTCGGCCATCGACGGGCATAAAGAGATCAGCAAGCGCTGCCGCGAGCTGGGCGTGGACACCATCATCGTGTTCGACACCCACTGGCTGGTAAACAGCGCGTACCACATCAACTGTGCGGATCATTTTTCGGGCGTCTACACCAGCAACGAGCTGCCGCACTTTATCCGCGACATGACCTACGACTACGACGGCAACCCGGAGCTCGGGCAGCTGATCGCCGACGAAGCGGTGAAGCTCGGCGTACGTGCCAAGGCGCACAACATCCCGAGCCTCAAGCTGGAGTACGGCACCCTGGTGCCGATGCGCTACATGAACGCGGATAAGCACTTCAAAGTGATCTCCATCTCGGCGTTCTGCACGGTTCACGACTTCGCCGACAGCCGCAGGCTGGGCGAGGCCATCGTCAGCGCCATCGAAAAGTACGACGGCACCGTGGCGGTGCTCGCCAGCGGCTCGCTGTCGCACCGCTTTATCGACGACCAGCGTGCGGAAGAAGGGATGAACAGCTACACCCGCGAGTTCGACCGCCAGATGGACGAGCGGGTGGTCAAGCTGTGGCGCGAAGGCCAGTTTAAAGAGTTTTGCAGCATGCTGCCAGAGTACGCCGACTACTGCTACGGCGAGGGCAACATGCACGACACGGTGATGCTGCTGGGGATGCTGGGCTGGGATAAATACGACGGCAAGGTGGAGTTCCTCACCGAGCTGTTCGCCAGCTCCGGCACCGGCCAGGTCAACGCCGTTTTCCCGCTGCCCGCATAAGGAGTCGTTATGCCGCACTTTATTGCTGAATGTACCGACAACATCCGCGCGCAGGCCGACCTGCCGGGGCTGTTCGCCAAAGTGAACGAGGCGCTGGCCGCCACGGGGATCTTCCCGCTCGGCGGCATCCGCAGCCGCGCCCACTGGCTGGACACCTGGCAGATAGCGGACGGTAAGCATGATTACGCCTTTGTGCATATGACGCTGAAGATCGGCGCCGGGCGAAGCCTGGAGAGCCGGGAAGCCGTGGGGGAGATGCTGTTTGCGCTGATCCAAACCCACTTCGCGGCGCTGATGGCGGAGCGCTATCTGGCGCTGTCGTTTGAGCTCGACGAACTGCACCCGACGCTCAATTACAAGCAGAACAACGTGCACGCGTTGTTTAAATAGCGAGCGCACACCGCCCCGTACCGTACATCGTAGGCCGGGATCGCTACGCGCCACCCGGCAAAAACAGGATATCGCCATGCTCGACAAACACACCCATACCCTGATCGCCCAGCGCCTGCATCAGGCGGAACAGTCCCGGGAGCAGATCCGCGCGATCTCGCTGGAGTACCCGGAGATCACCATCGAAGACGCCTACGCCGTACAGCGCGAATGGGTGAGCCTGAAAATTGCCGAAGGCCGCGTGCTGAAAGGCCACAAGATTGGCCTCACCTCGAAAGCGATGCAGGCCAGCTCGCAGATTAGCGAGCCGGACTACGGCGCGCTGCTGGACGACATGTTCTTCCACGACGGCAGCGACATCCCCGTCGATCGCTTTATCGTCCCGCGCATTGAAGTGGAGCTGGCCTTCGTGCTGGCAAAACCGCTGCGCGGCCCGAACTGCACGATCTTCGACGTCTACAACGCCACGGACTACGTCATTCCCGCCCTGGAGCTGATCGACGCCCGCTGCCACAACGTTGACCCGGAGACCCAGCGCCCGCGCAAGGTGTTCGACACCATCTCCGATAACGCCGCCAACGCCGGGGTGATCCTCGGCGGTCGTCCGATTAAGCCCGACGCGCTGGATCTGCGCTGGATCTCCGCCCTGCTCTACCGCAACGGCGTGATCGAAGAGACCGGCGTCGCCGCAGGCGTGCTTAACCACCCGGCGAACGGCGTGGCATGGCTGGCCAACAAGCTCGCGCCGTACGACGTGCAGCTTGAGCCCGGACAAATCATCCTCGGCGGCTCGTTTACCCGTCCAGTTGGCGCCAGCAGAGGCGACACCTTCCATGTTGACTACGGCAACATGGGTTCCATCAGCTGTCGCTTTGTATAAGGAGGCGACCATGCAAAACGCATTCAAAGCGGCGCTGAAGGCGGGCCGCCCGCAAATCGGTTTATGGCTGGGGCTGACCAGCAGCTACAGCGCAGAGCTGCTGGCCGGGGCCGGTTTTGACTGGCTGCTGATCGACGGCGAGCACGCGCCGAACAGCGTGCAGACCGTCCTGACTCAGCTCCAGGCTATCGCCCCTTATCCCAGCCAGCCGGTAGTGCGCCCGTCGTGGAACGATCCGGTGCAGATCAAGCAGCTGCTGGACATAGGCGCGCAAACCCTGCTGGTGCCGATGGTGCAAAACGCTGACGAGGCGCGGCTGGCGGTAAGCGCCACCCGCTACCCGCCTGCGGGCATTCGCGGCGTCGGCAGCGCCCTGGCAAGAGCCTCGCGCTGGAATCGCATCCCGGACTATCTGCATCAGGCTAACGACGCCATGTGCGTGCTGGTGCAGATCGAAACCCGCGAGGCGCTGAAAAACCTGCCGCAGATCCTGGACGTGGAAGGCGTCGACGGCGTGTTTATCGGCCCGGCGGATCTGAGCGCCGACATGGGCTTTGCCGGCAATCCGCAGCACCCGGAGGTGCAGGCCGCCATCGAGCAGGCGATCGCGCAGATCCTCAGCGCGGGCAAAGCGCCCGGCATCCTGATGGCGAATGAACAGCTGGCGAAACGCTATCTCGGCCTCGGCGCATTGTTTGTGGCGGTCGGTGTGGATACCACCCTGCTCGCCCGCAGCGCCGAAGCGCTGGCGGCCCGCTTTACCGACGTCACCACAGCAGTTGATAACAATAAATCCGTCTACTAAACGTACGATGTGGAGCGCTACATGACGACCTCAACCCTGCATAATAAAGATGTAGAACATCGCGCAATAAATAAGCTGTTCCGTCGTTTGATCGTGTTTCTCTTTATCCTGTTTGTTTTCTCGTTTCTCGATCGCATCAACATCGGCTTTGCCGGGCTGACGATGGGCAAAGATCTGGGCCTCACGTCGACCATGTTTGGCCTGGCCGCGACGCTGTTTTACGTCACCTACGTGCTGTGCGGGATCCCCAGCAACATCATGCTGGCGAAGGTCGGCGCACGCCGCTGGATCGCCGGGATCATGGTGGTGTGGGGCATCGCCTCCACCTGCACCATGTTCGCCACCAGCCCCGAAACGCTTTACGTCCTGCGCATGCTGGTGGGCATTGCGGAAGCCGGTTTCCTGCCGGGGATTTTGGTCTACCTCACCTGGTGGTTCCCGGCCTATCACCGCGCCCGCGCCAACGCGCTGTTTATGATCGCCATGCCGGTGACTATGATGCTCGGCTCGATCCTCTCCGGGTACATTCTGGCGATGGACGGGCTGTGGAACCTGAAGGGCTGGCAGTGGCTGTTTCTGCTGGAGGGGTTGCCGTCGGTGGTGCTCGGCGTGGTGACCTGGTTTTACCTCAACGACACGCCGGATCAGGCCACCTGGCTGGATGAGGACGAAAAGCAGGCGCTGAAAACGATGATCGCCCGCGAGCAGGAGGCCGCCATCGCCCAATCCGTCACGCCGCGCTCGACGCTGCGCGAGGTGCTTACGCCCGCCGTGCTGCTCTACACGCTGGCCTACTTCTGTCTGACCAATACGCTGAGCGCGATCAACATCTGGACGCCGCAGATCCTGCAAAGCTTCAACACCGGCAGCAGCAATATCGTGATTGGCCTGCTGGCGGCGATCCCGCAGTTTTGTACCATCCTCGGGATGATCTGGTGGAGTCGCCGCTCCGACAGGCTGAAAGAGCGAAAAAAGCACACCATCCTGCCGTACCTGTTTGCAGCGGCGGGATGGATGCTGGCCTCCGCGACCGATCACAGCCTGATCCAACTGCTTGGCATCATCATGGCCTCAACCGGATCGTTTACCGCCATGGCGATATTCTGGACCACGCCGGACCAGGTTATTAGCCTGCAATCCCGCGCGGTGGCGCTGGCGGTGATCAACGCCATCGGTAACGTCGGATCCGCCGTCAGCCCGCTGCTGATTGGGATCCTGCGCGACGCGACCGGCAGCTTCAGCTCCGGGCTATGGTTCGTGGCGGGTCTGCTGGTGGTCGGCGCGCTGGTGCTGACGCGTATCCCGATGACGCAGCGGGTTCAACAGAGGAACGATCATGTGCCAGAGCCCTATCGCCAACATTGATATCAGCAAGGAGTACGACGAAAGCCTGGGCACCGACGACGTGCACTATCAGTCGTTCGCGCGCATGGCGGCCTTTTTTGGCCGCGACATGCAGGCGCACCGTCACGACCAGTACTTTCAGATGCACTTTCTCGACACCGGGCAGATTGAGCTCCAGCTCGACGACCACCGCTATTCGGTGCAGGCGCCGCTGTTTGTGCTGACGCCGCCGTCGGTGCCGCACGCGTTTATCACCGAATCCGACAGCGACGGGCACGTGCTGACGGTGCGCGAGGATCTCATCTGGCCGCTGCTGGAGGTGCTCTACCCCGGCACGCGGGAAGCGTTCGGCCTGCCGGGGATCTGTCTGTCGCTTGCCGACAAGCCTGACGAACTGGTGGCGCTGAAGCACTACTGGCAGCTCATTGCCCGGGAATCCACGGCGCAGCTGCCGGGCCGTGAGCATACGCTGGTCCTGCTGGCGCAGGCGGTATTTACCCTGCTGCTGCGCAACGCGAAGCTCGACGACCACGCGGCCAGCGGGATGCGCGGCGAGCTGAAGCTGTTCCAGCGCTTTACCCAGCTGATCGACACCCATTACCACCAGCACTGGACGGTGCCGGAATACGCCAGCGAACTGCACCTCACCGAATCCCGCCTGACGGACATCTGCCGCCGCTTCGCCAACCGCTCGCCGAAACGGCTGATCTTCGACCGGCAGCTGCGCGAGGCCAGGCGCCTGCTGCTGTTTTCCGACAGCGCGGTCAGCGAGATTGCCTGGCAGCTGGGATTTAAAGATCCGGCCTATTTCGCCCGGTTTTTCAATCGCCTGACGGGCTGCTCGCCCAGCGCGTATCGGGCGCAGAAAGTACCGGTTTCCTGAGCGCATCGCGGTATGTAGGGCGGGTAAGCGCAGCGCCACCCGCCAAAAACCCGCACAGATCACAAATCCCAATCCCGCCCGAAAAGTACCCGCCGTTGTCCCAAACGTCCCTTCACGTTCCGCCCCTCTCACGCTTCAATTAAACAACAAAAACAAAACATAAATTTAACAACCATCTTCCGATACGAGGTCCCTATGAAGCCAGAAGAATTCCGCGCTGATGCCAAACGTCCGTTAACCGGCGAAGAGTATTTAAAAAGCCTGCAGGACGGTCGTGAGATTTATATCTACGGCGAGCGCGTTAAGGACGTCACTACCCACCCGGCATTTCGCAATGCGGCGGCGTCCATCGCCCAGATGTACGACGCCCTGCACAAGCCGGACATGCAGGACACGCTGTGCTGGGGCACCGACACCGGCAGCGGCGGCTACACCCACAAATTTTTCCGCGTGGCGAAAAGCGCCGACGACCTGCGCCAGCAGCGCGACGCCATCGCCGAGTGGTCGCGCCTGAGCTACGGCTGGATGGGGCGCACGCCGGACTACAAAGCGGCGTTCGGCTGCGCGCTGGGAGCGAACCCTGCCTTCTACGGTCAGTTCGAGCAGAACGCCCGGAACTGGTACACCCGCATTCAGGAAACCGGCCTGTACTTCAACCACGCCATCGTCAACCCGCCGATCGACCGCCACAAGCCGGCGGACGAGGTGAAGGACGTCTACATCAAGCTGGAGAAAGAGACCGATGCCGGGATTATCGTCAGCGGTGCGAAAGTCGTCGCAACCAACTCGGCGTTGACCCACTACAACATGATCGGTTTTGGCTCCGCGCAGGTGATGGGCGAAAACCCGGACTTCGCGCTGATGTTCGTCGCGCCGATGGATGCCGAAGGCGTGAAGCTGATCTCCCGCGCCTCGTACGAGATGGTGGCAGGCGCAACCGGCTCCCCGTACGACTACCCGCTCTCCAGCCGCTTCGACGAGAACGACGCAATCCTGGTGATGGATAACGTGCTGATCCCGTGGGAAAACGTGCTGATCTACCGCGATTTCGACCGCTGCCGTCGCTGGACGATGGAGGGCGGCTTCGCCCGCATGTACCCGCTTCAGGCCTGCGTGCGTCTGGCGGTGAAGCTCGACTTCATCACCGCCCTGCTGAAGAAATCCCTGGAGTGCACCGGTACCCTTGAGTTCCGCGGCGTGCAGGCGGATCTCGGCGAAGTGGTGGCCTGGCGCAATATGTTCTGGGCGCTGAGCGACTCCATGTGCTCCGAAGCCACGCCGTGGGTGAACGGCGCGTACCTGCCGGACCACGCGGCGCTGCAAACCTACCGCGTGATGGCCCCGATGGCCTACGCGAAGATCAAGAACATCATCGAACGTAACGTGACCTCCGGGCTAATTTATCTGCCGTCCAGCGCGCGGGACCTGAACAACCCGCAGATCGACCAGTATCTGGCGAAGTACGTGCGCGGCTCCAACGGAATGGATCACGTCGAACGCATCAAGATTTTGAAACTGATGTGGGACGCCATCGGCAGCGAGTTTGGGGGTCGTCACGAGTTGTACGAAATCAACTACTCCGGCAGCCAGGATGAGATCCGCCTGCAATGCCTGCGTCAGGCGCAAAGCTCCGGGAATATGGACAAGATGATGGCAATGGTCGACCGCTGCATGTCCGAGTACGACCAGCACGGCTGGACCGTGCCGCACCTGCACAACAACAGCGATATCAACATGCTCGACAAGCTGCTGAAATAGCGCAGCGGGAGGTTACAATGCATTCAGATGAACAACGCCTGCGTTTTCGCGACGCAATGAGCAGCCTGTCGGCGGCGGTCAATGTGGTCACCACCGAGGGCGACGCCGGACGCTGCGGCATTACCGCCACCGCCGTCTGCTCGGTGACGGATACCCCGCCGTCGGTCATGGTCTGCATTAACGCTAACAGCGCCATGAACCCGGTCTTTCAGGGCAACGGCAGGCTGTGCGTCAACGTGCTGAACCACGAGCAGGAGATCATGGCCCGCCACTTCGCCGGGATGACCGGGATGGCAATGGAGGAGCGCTTTGCCCTCTCCTGCTGGCAGAAAGGCCCGCTGGGGCAGCCGGTGCTGAAAGGCGCGCTGGCGAGCCTGGAAGGCGAGATTACCCAGGTGCAAACCATCGGCACGCATCTGGTTTATCTTGTCGAAGTGAAAAACATCATCCTGAGTGACGCGGGACATGGCCTGATCTACTTTAAGCGCCGTTTCCACCCGGTGATGATGGAGATGGAAGCCGTCGTGTGATCCCCCTCGCGCTGGCCTTTTTTCGGGCCAGCGCCGCTTTCTACAAAAATTCCTAAGGTTTCCGCTAAATCACGCCGTTATATATCCATAAGAGAAATTTTCTGTGCCTGAATACTGACATCTCCGGTCAGTGCTTTTGCATTGTTCAGCGCATACCCAATATACAGGAAGACCTTATGGCTAAAACGACGCGGAGCCGCTCGGCTGAACGTCTGGTCGATATTCTCCTTGAGCTACATTTACACGGGGTGGTAAACCGCAGTGCGCTAATGGAGAAATTTAAAATTACCGAGCGTACCGTCTACCGGGATTTAAATGCGCTCTCGCCCATTGTTGAACATACCGGTAACGGGCTATATCGACTGATCCACTCCGCCCAATCTCCCGGCGGGCAGGGATTACATCATGCTCTGGCTAACTTCCTGAATGCCGATAACTTTTTCCCTGAAAGAAATACGGACTTCTGGCAAAAGCTGGAGGCGCGCGTCGACGAAAACCATATTCTTATCCTCGGTAATGACGCAGAGCACACGGTGCAGCGTGATATCCGCCGCCATTTAGCGAAAATCGAGAAATCGATTAAGAACCATAATGTCTGTCAGATCGTTTATAAGGGTAAAACCCGTCTGATTAATCCCTATAAACTCATTAACAAAAAAAATATATGGTATTTACAAGCTACCGAAAATAGCCGGTTGAAATCCTTTTCATTAAGCCAGATTAGCTGGTTTGATGTTCAAAAAACCTTTTTTACTCCTGATGAAAATGTTCGGGAACTGCTGGAAAAAAGCCTCGACCCGTGGGTGTCCGAAACTACTTTCACCGTGAAAATATTCATTAAGGATAATATTTCACATTACTTCCTGCGCCGCGATCTCCTGCCGGAACAGGAGCTGCTGGAGGAGCGGCGCGGCGGCGTCACGCTGCGCTGCCAGGCGGCACACGAAAACCAGATCCTGCCGCTGCTGTTCTACTGGCTGCCGAATATTCAGATCCTGGAGCCGAGCTGGCTGAAGGAGAAGCTCATCAAGACGCTGGAAAGCTACCTGTCGATGGAGCGCAGCCCGGAAAACCACGTGATCTCAATCACATAATTTTCCCGACCAGCGGCGAGCCTGAACCACTCGCCGCGTCCTTTGACCGCTCACCCGTCACTTTCAACCACTCACTCATTTACCTTCCTTTACGCGCGCGCGGATCTGGCACGATCGCTCCAGCATTAATCAATACCTCCTCACAACGAACCCTGACCCTTTTTTCTTTACATAAAAAACCAGGTCTTACTATGGATACTAAAAAACTACTTAAGCACGTGCCCTGGGCCTTACTCGGGATCCTCGGCGCTTTCTGTCTGGCGGTTGTCGCATTACGCCGGGGCGAACACGTCAGCGCCCTGTGGATCGTGGTCGCGTCGGTCTCCGTCTACCTTGTGGCCTATCGCTACTACAGCTTGTACATCGCGCAGAAGGTCATGAAGCTCGACCCGACGCGCGCCACCCCGGCGGTCATTAACAACGACGGCCTGAACTACGTGCCAACCAACCGCTACGTGCTGTTTGGTCACCACTTTGCCGCCATTGCAGGCGCTGGCCCGCTGGTCGGCCCGGTGCTGGCCGCCCAGATGGGCTACCTGCCGGGTACGCTCTGGCTGCTGGCGGGCGTGGTGCTGGCGGGAGCGGTGCAGGACTTTATGGTGCTGTTTATCTCCTCGCGCCGTAACGGTTCGTCGCTGGGCGAGATGATCAAAGAAGAGATGGGCCGCGTGCCGGGCACTATCGCCCTCTTCGGCTGCTTCCTGATCATGATCATCATCCTCGCGGTGCTGGCGCTGATCGTGGTGAAAGCGCTGGCCGAAAGTCCGTGGGGCGTCTTCACCGTCTGTTCTACCGTACCGATTGCGCTGTTCATGGGCATCTATATGCGCTTCCTGCGCCCTGGCCGCGTGGGTGAAGTGTCGGTCATTGGTATCGTACTGCTGGTCGCCTCCATCTACTTCGGCGGCGTGATTGCGCACGACCCGTACTGGGGCCCGGCGCTGACCTTTAAAGACACCACCATCACCTTCGCGCTGATCGGTTACGCGTTCGTTTCCGCCCTGCTGCCGGTGTGGCTGATTCTCGCTCCGCGCGACTACCTGGCGACCTTCCTGAAAATCGGTGTCATCGTCGGGCTGGCGATCGGGATTGTCATCATCAACCCTGAGCTGAAAATGCCGGCGGTGACGCAGTACATTGACGGCACCGGTCCGCTGTGGAAAGGCGCCCTGTTCCCGTTCCTGTTTATTACCATCGCCTGCGGCGCCGTGTCTGGCTTCCACGCGCTGATCGCTTCCGGCACCACGCCGAAGCTGATGGCCAACGAAACCGACGCGCGCTTTATCGGTTACGGCGCGATGCTGATGGAGTCCTTCGTGGCGATCATGGCGCTGGTAGCGGCGTCGATTATCGAGCCAGGCCTGTACTTCGCGATGAACACTCCACCGGCGGGTCTGGGCATCACCATGCCAAACCTGCATGAGATGGGCGGGGAAAATACCGCGCTGATCATGGCGCAGCTGAAAGAGGCCAGCGCACACGCGGCGGCGACCGTAAGCTCCTGGGGCTTCGTGATCTCGCCTGAGCAGATCATGCAGACCGCGAAGGACATTGGCGAACCGTCCGTGCTGAACCGCGCAGGTGGCGCGCCGACGCTGGCCGTGGGTATCGCACACGTGTTCCACAAAGTGCTGCCGTGGGCGGACATGGGCTTCTGGTACCACTTCGGTATTCTGTTCGAAGCGCTGTTCATCCTCACCGCGCTGGATGCCGGTACCCGTGCGGGCCGCTTCATGCTGCAGGATCTGCTGGGCAACTTCGTGCCGTTCCTGAAGAAAACCGACTCTCTGGTAGCGGGTGTTCTGGGTACTGCCGGGTGCGTAGGCCTGTGGGGCTACCTGCTGTATCAGGGCGTTGTCGACCCGCTCGGCGGCGTGAAGAGCCTGTGGCCACTGTTCGGTATCTCTAACCAGATGCTGGCAGCCGTTGCCCTGGTGCTCGGTACCGTCGTCCTTGTGAAGATGAAGCGCACCAAATACATCTGGGTGACCGTGGTTCCTGCGCTGTGGCTGCTGCTCTGCACCACCTGGGCGCTGGGCCTGAAGCTGTTCAGCACCAACCCGCAGCTGGAAGGCTTCTTCTTCATGGCTAACCAGTACAAAGAGAAGATTGCCGCAGGCGGCGCGGATCTGACCGCACAGCAGATTGCCAACATGAACCATATCGTGGTGAACAACTACACCAACGCGGGTCTGAGCATTCTGTTCCTGGTGGTGGTGTACAGCATTATCTTCTACGGCATCAAAACCTGGATGAAAGTGCGCAACACCGAAGGCCGTACGGATAAAGAGACCCCGTACGTGCCGGTGCCGGAAGGCGGCGTGAAGACCTCTTCACACCATTAATTAAGCCTGTCACTGTAGGCCCGGATCGCTGCGCGCCTCCGGGCTTCTTCTATCTGGAACCCTCAATGTTTGGTAACTTAGGCGAAGCAAAAAAATACCTCGGTCAGGCGGCGAAAATGCTGATTGGCATTCCGGACTATGACAACTACGTTGAGCATATGAAGACCAACCATCCGGATAAGCCGTACATGACCTACACCGAATTCTTCCGCGAGCGTCAGGAAGCGCGCTACGGCGGAAGTGGAGAAGGCGGCGTCCGCTGCTGCTAAAGGAGAGACCATGACCCCGATTGCCGTTACCCTGCTGACCGGTTTCCTCGGCGCCGGTAAAACCACCCTGCTGCGCCACATCCTGAATGAACAGCACGGCTTCAAAATCGCCGTCATCGAAAACGAATTTGGCGAAGTCTCCGTTGACGATCAATTAATCGGAGACCGCGCCACGCAAATCAAAACCCTGACCAACGGCTGCATCTGCTGCACCCGCTCTAACGAGCTGGAAGACGCCCTGCTGGACCTGCTCGACAGCCGCGATCGCGGTGACATCGGCTTCGACCGCCTGGTGATCGAGTGCACCGGCATGGCCGACCCCGGCCCGATTATTCAGACCTTTTTCTCGCACGATATTCTTTGCCAGCGCTACCTGCTGGACGGGGTGATTGCCCTGGTAGACGCGGTCCACGCCGACGAGCAGATGAACCAGTTCACCATTGCCCAGTCTCAGGTAGGCTACGCCGACCGCATTCTGCTGACCAAAACCGACGTGGCAGGCGACAGCGAAAAACTCCGCGAGCGCCTGACGCGCATCAACTCGCGCGCGCCGATTTATACGGTGACGCATGGCGATATCGATCTATCCCAGCTGTTTAACACCAACGGCTTTATGCTGGAGGAGAACGTCACCGCAAAGCCGCGCTTCCACTTTATGGCAGACAGGCAAAACGACGTGGCGTCGATTGTGGTGGAGCTGGACTACCCGGTGGACATCAGCGAGGTCTCCCGGGTAATGGAAAACCTGCTGCTGTCGTTTGCCGACAAGCTGCTGCGCTACAAAGGCATGCTATGGATCGACGGCGAGCCGAACCGCCTGCTGTTTCAGGGCGTACAGCGCCTGTACAGCGCCGACTGGGACCACCCGTGGGGCGATGAAGCGCCGCATAGCGTGATGGTGTTTATTGGTATCCAGCTGCCGGAGGAGGAGATTCGGGCAGCGTTTGCGGGGCTGAAGAAGTAAATCGTTGCTCCCTTTTAATCAGAAAAGGGAGCGTATTTCATTCAGGCAAAATGCGGGTGTCGCCCTTTCTGTTTGCTATATTGTCTGTTAATGTTCTTACCAATAATGCAATCATGCTTTGATTAATATTCCTTAAAATATTAATTAAATGGATTTATATAATTCTCATGAATTGGTAGGCGTAATATGGCAATCATTATTCCCACAATCAGCAGCTGTAGCGAGAAGATAACAGCGGGAGAAAAAAGGCTGGCAAGGCTTCTTGAGGGTGGGCTCAGCGAACAGTGTACCTGCTGGTACGACACCCGAATGGGAGACAGGCAAGAGCATCCTGATTTTGTGATTCTGGCACCGGAAAAAGGTCTGTTGTTTATTGAGGTGAAAGACTGGTTTATCACGAAAATAAAATCTGCGAATAAAACGCATATTGATTATGAGACCAAAAACGGCATTGAGCCCCTAAAAAACCCGCTCGAACAGGTTCGACAATATACCTTCCACATCATTGACAGCCTGAAAAAAGATCCTCTGCTTCGCCAGCAGCAGGGTGATTATGAGGGCAGCTTTATTATGCCGTATGGATACGGGGTGTACTTGAGCAATATCACCCGGGCGCAGCTGGAAAAGAATTTTACACCCGACGAGCTGAATGAAATATTGCCCACCAGCCAGGTGATTTGCAAAGACGAACTCACCGAGTTTATGACCCGGGAACAGATCTCCGCCCGGCTCGAATCCCTTCTCAGACATCGCTTCGTTCATCACGCTACCTCACAACAGCTCGACCGCATTCGCTGGCATCTTTATCCCGACGTACGTATTAACGCGTCCGTGACGCGGGTCGATCTGGATAATTTTACGTTCCACACCCCTGATGTGGTCTGCATGATGGACAGGAACCAGGAACAACTCGCCAGAAGTATGGGGGCGGGACACAGGGTCATTCACGGCGTGGCAGGCTCCGGCAAAACGCTCATTTTGCACCACCGATGTATAGAGCTTGCCAACAATATTGAAAACACCAAACCGATACTGGTGATTTGCTACAACATCACGCTCGCCAAAAAACTCAAAGCGCAACTGGAGCAACACACTCTCCGTCTTCCTGTCGAAATTACCCATTTCCACGCCTGGTGTTATCAACAATTAAACGCGCATCGGCGTCTTCCCCCCAGGAGCAAAAACTTTATTGAACTGATGGAAAATGCGCTGACGGTGGCATTTGAAGAGGGCGTGATCAAACCAGAGCAGTACAGTGCCGTGTTGATCGATGAAGGACACGATTTTAAGCCGGAATGGCTAAGGATCCTCGCCAGGATGCCGGACAATAAAGATAGCTCCCTGCTTTTCCTGTACGATGACGCTCAGTCAATTTATCAGAAAAAGAAAGCGCTCGATTTTACCCTCTCCAGCGTCGATATAAAGGCTCAGGGCCGCACAACGATTCTGGATACCAATTATCGCAATACCCGGCAAATACTCCATTTTGCCAGCAGCGTAGCATTTAATTATCTCAATAATCACATAGAAGCCTCTCTCAAATACCAGCAGCCTGCCGCAGGAGGGCTGTCAGGGCAGTATCCGGCGCTGGACAGCTTTGATAATCAGGACGAGGAGATTACACGCGTCCTTGATTGGGTCACAGAGCAGCGTCAGCAGGGGGTTTCATGGTCGGAAATCGCCATACTGTGCCCCTCCACCTACAGCATTTCAGGTATGCTCGGACCACGGCTCGAAGCCCGCAAGATCCCCTACCAGATGATTGTCTCCAGCGATGATAAAAAGCACTGGTCACCGCAGAATGATTTCCTCTGCGTCATGCCGCTGCCCAGCAGTAAAGGTCTTGAATTTCACTCAGTCGCCATTATGGATGCGGCAAAGGAAAGGGACAGTGAAGATCTGAGTGACGATATCAAGCGCCTTTACGTCGGTTTTACCCGCGCACGACAGAATCTTCTGGTGACAATGCACGGAACCGGAAGCCTGCGAGATCATCTGGTCGAGACCTGGGAAAAGAGCGTTAAAACGATCTAGCTGCTCCGCGTTGATAAATGTCTGTACCAAACAATCCCCTCTCCCCTGTGGGGAGAGGGGTAAACTTATTTCACCGCCTCCGGCAGCGTCACAATCCACAGCTCGCTGTCGGACTCCGGCTTCTTCAGCGGCTTCACGCTGAGGGTGGTTTCCACCGGTTTATCATCCAGCGTCAGCTTGCCTTCCTCGTTCACCCGATAATCCTTGAGCTTTTTGCCCTCAACCGGATGCTGCATCGCCACCTTTACGCCAAAGTCGTTATCGTTCGCCACCGCAATCCGTTTGCCGTCGATCAGCGCCAGCCCTTCGGCCTTCTCCTGTTTCCAGCCCAGCGCGCGCAGATCGACGACCTGCGTTTTTGCAGCAAGGGTAATGCCGCGCTGCGCCAGGGTTTTCTCATCATCAAACTCCGGGTACTCGCCCGGCTTGTCGAAAGCGGTCAGGTCGCTCGCCTTGCTGAGATCCACCTTGTAGATAAGGTTACGCATCGCGTCATTTTTATCCTCACCCTGTTCAATCAGCAGGATGTGCTGGTCGTCCAGCGCCACGATGTCGCCGATTTTAGCGTCGCTGTTTTTGCTGTAGGCCGCGCTGTCGATGGGGTAGCCGTACATCGCCGTTTTCCCGGTCGCCGGGTCGAAGCTGACCAGACGCGTAAACAGCGCCTGCTTTTTACTCTTACCGTCGATATCCAGCGTGCTTTGCACGGCGGCGATAATCCGCCCGTCCGGCATCCGGGTCAGGCCTTCAAAGCCCCGGTTCGGCTGGCGCCATTTGATAACGTTTGGCAGACCGCCCGCGATGGATTTTTCCCCTTCCGCCGCCTGCGGCCCGTGGATCGCCAGAATTTTTCCTTTGCTGTCGACGTTAATCAGGAACGGGCCATACTCGTCGCACAGCCAGAAACCGCCCTTGCCGTCCGGGGTGATGCCTTCCGTGTCCAGCCCGCGGTTGTCACCCTTCAGAATTTTGAGGGTATCGCTGAACGCCACCTCATTGGTGGCTCCAATCACGCCGCTTTGCAGCGGCAGGCCGTTAATCTCGCCTTTATCATCATGCAGCGGGCGGGCATCCGTTGCCTCCGCTTTGCCGTTCTGAACGCGGATGGTCATCAGCTGCGGCGCGAAATCCGGCGTGACAAAAATTTTGGCTTCGTTTTTACCCATTTTGGGCGCATCGGCGTTAGGACCGCGATCGGTTACGGTCGCGAAGGTCAGAGCATCGCCCTGCTTGCCCGTAAACAGCAGGCCGGAGCCAATCCCTACCGGGAGTCCATTCGGAAACGCACCGGCAAACGCGCCGCTGTATTTCACGTGTGAGCCGTCAGGGAAGCTGACAACATAGCGCTCAGCCGTGGGCTGCGCCGCCAGGCCAGAGAAAGAGAGCGTACAGCCGATAAGCACAGGAATGATTTTTCTTTTCATATTGTTAGCATCCGGAAAGTGAAGCCCACAACGTAATGAACAAACGTGTCAGAAAAATGACATGGAAAGGAAACGTGGCCGGACATCTGAACGAATAATGACCATAAAAATGTAAAAATTTGTTTTTTTATGTGATTTTAGAAATGGAATTGGAAATTATTAGAAGCGCAATTAATGCATCTCAAATCACTATCCCTGCCTCGTTCAGATTTCGTTTAGTCAAAAAATTAAACTTTTCCTCAACACCTGAAATTTGCGCGTTGACACACCGACAACCCAACTTAAGCGTTACAAATAAAGATAAAAGAATTAACAATTACAGCATGAAAAGTCGATTTGCATCACATTTGCAGTCATAAACATCGCTTGTTAAGGTGCCCCCAGATTAATTTGATGATGAGGCACGAAACATGAAAAAACTGAACATTCTTCTTCTTTCTGCACTGACCGCCATCTCGGGTTCCGCACTGGCAATGGGCGGCAGCATTGAGCAGGGTAAAAACTTTACCAACCTCAACCTGGAAATGGGCAAATCCTCATCCGGTGTTTATCTCGAAAGTAACTGGCTGAAAAACACCGACGACGGTACCCAGACCGGTGGCGTGGGCGCAGGTTACAACCTGGAAGTGGGCCCGGTGATGCTGAATGCGGGCGCAAAAGCCATCTACATCGGCCCGAAAAAAGGCGATAACGGCGTGGCCTTCCCGATTGGCGGCGGCGTAAACGTTGCGCTGACCGACAGCATCCACGTCTATGGCGAAGGCTATGCGGCACCAGAAGGCCTGAACAACAGCGTGAAAAACTACGTTGAAGCTAACGGCGGCGTAAGCTGGACCCCAATCAAACCGGTTACGCTGAAAGTAGGCTACCGCCACGTGAGCGTTGACGGTAAAGATGGTCGTCCAAACCACACCCTGATTGATGGCGCATATGTCGGCGGTGGAGTTAGCTTCTGATGAAACACCGCATTACCGCGCTTTGCGTTCTGAGCCTCACGCTGATGCTCACCGGCTGCGTCCAGTACAAATGGGTAAAACCGGGCGTGAGCGACGCTGAGATGAATAAAAAGCTTACGGAATGCGAAGCGCAGGCCCTGATCGATCTGCCTCCGGATAACGTGGTGACCGGTTCGAGCTCGGAAAAAACGGACAAAAAGAACAAGAAAAAGGATATTTCCACGAGCTACACGGTTGAAGACGCGAATGAATATCGCCGGGATACGTTAGTCGACAGCTGCATGTTCAAAAGCGGCTGGGACAAGATCGAAGTACAGTAATCAACTGAAAAAACCTGCCAACCGGCAGGTTTTTTTATTACCTCTTACTTACGCACCACCACGAGCTTCTGGTTCACAAACTCTTTGATCCCCAGATCCGACAGCTCGCGTCCGTAGCCGGAACGCTTCACGCCGCCGAACGGCAGCTCTGCTGCGGTATCGGTGAGCCAGTTGATGTACACCATCCCGGTCTCGATCCGCGACGCCATTTCCTTCGCGCGCTCGATGTCCTGGCTGAACACCGCCCCGCCCAGGCCGTAGTGGGAATCGTTCGCCAGCGCGACCGCCTCGTCGTCGTTTTTCACCACGTACATCTGCGCAACCGGGCCGAAGAACTCTTCGAAGTACGCCGGGTTATCGCGGGAGATATTCGTCAGGATCGTCGGTTCGAAGAAGCTCCCGTCGCGCTGCACCGGCTTGCCGCCAAAGTGCAGCGTGGCACCGTTTTTCACCGCCTCGTTAACCTGTTTGGTCAGCGTTTCCAGCGCATCTTTGGAAGAGAGCGGCCCCAGCGTGGTGCTCTCGTCCAGCGGATCGCCAATCTTCACCTGCTTAAACGCCTCGGTAAATTTGCTGAGGAACGCGTCGGCAATTTTCTCGTGCAGGATAAAGCGCTTCGCCGCGGTACAAACCTGCCCTGCGTTGTTGAGCCGCGCATTCACGCCAATCTTAACCGCTTTATCCAGGTCCGCGTCGTCCAGCACCACGAAGACGTCGTTACCGCCCAGTTCGAGGGTCGATTTCTTAATGTGCTTCGCCGCCTGCGCGGCCACCACGCTGCCCGCCTTTTCGGAGCCGGTTAGCGCTGCGCCCTGCACGCGATCGTCTGCGATGATATTCGCCACCTGTTCGGACGAGATAAACAGGTTCGTCCACGCCCCTTCCGGCGCACCCGCCTCGCGCACCAGATGCGCAAAGGTCTCGGCGCAGTGCGGCACGATGCTGGCATGCTTGGCGATAACGGGGTTACCCGCCGCCAGGTTTGGTGCCAGGACGCGCATCAGCTGGTAGTACGGGAAGTTCCACGGCTCGACGGCCATCAGCACGCCGATGGGGTGATGCTCCACCCACGCTTCCCCAAGTTCAGAGTCGTACTTCACCGGGGCGAGGAACTGCTTCGCGTTGTCGGCGTAGTAGCGGGCGATCTGCGCGCACAGCTTCACCTCGCCGCGGCTCTGTTCGATGAGCTTACCCATCTCCTGGCTGGCGATTTTGGCCAGATCCTCCACGCGCTCGTCGATCAGGTCGGCAAGCTTATGCAGCACCGGCAGGCGCTGGCTGATGTCGCCTTTCGCCCATTCCGAATGGTAAAGCGCATCGGCCGCCTTGAGCGCCGCTTCGATATCCGCGTCGGTATGTGAGGGGTATTCTTTGATGAGTTGGTTAGTGGCAGGATTTACTGTCTGATAAGCCATATCGAATCTCCATGTTTTACCGCTTAGGGTATTAAGGGTAGTCAACATGACTGGCTGTGGACGTAAAGTTGGGTATATCCGGAAGGTTCTGAGTTAAGCAGTGCCGGACGGTTCGCTGACGTGGTATAAAAAACGTCCAGAAGGAGTTACCATGACCGATACCCGACACGTTCGCCAGACTTTTCACCGCGCCTCAGGCATTGAGCTGCGCAGCACCTGGCAAAGCACGCGGGCGTACAAACGCCACTGTCACCCTCAACTCTCCATCGGCGCGATTGTTGAGGGCCAGACCTGCTGCGTGTGCCATGACCAAGAGTACATTCTTCATCCCGGGGACCTCATTGCGATCCCGGCTTATGTGCCGCACAGCTGCAACCCCGTCGACGGGCAGCCGCGCAGCTACCATATGCTCTATATCGACACCGATCTTCCTCTGGCGCTACAGGTGATTCGTAACCCTGCCCTGTTTGCCCATTACGTGGACGTCGTTAAGACAATGTCTCCAGCGTTCATGGAGGCGCTGCTTTCTGCCCTTCCCCGCTGCGCGGATAACGCAGACGCGCTTCGGCCAACCAGCCAGCAGGTTCAGGAGGCGTTTCTTTCCAATCTCACCAGCCCGCCCTCTCTCGACGAACTTGCCCAACGCTTCTCGCTGCGCAAGGAGACGCTGATCCGCACCTTCCGGCAGGACACCGGCCTGACGCCGGGCAGCTTCCTCAACATCTCCCGCGTGGAGTTCGCCAAAGCGCGGCTACGTGCCGGGGACGACATCGCCGACGTCAGCTACCAGAGCGGCTTTGCCGACCAGAGCCATTTTCATAAGACCTTCGTCAGCTATACCGCCGCCACGCCGCGCCAGTACGCCACGGGCCGATCAATATCAGACAATAAATAGGAGCTGCAGCGCCGTAGCCTGTCCTCAGATGGTTAACTGAGGTCGCTATGGAACTGTTCTTCCCTTCCGCTTTTCTCGCTCTGGCGCTGGCGCATTTTGTTGCGCTGTTGAGCCCGGGTCCGGATTTTTTCCTGCTTGTGGGCTACGCGGCGCGCTATCGGCTGCGCGGCAGCGCCGGGCTGTGCGTCGGCATCGCCGCGGGTAACGCGCTCTATATTGTTCTGGTGATTATCGGCTGGAGCGCGCTGCGCCAGTTTACGTGGCTGTTTACGCTTATCGAGGTATGCGGGGCGCTGTACCTGCTGTGGATCGGCTCGCATCTGGTGCGCAGCCAACCGCAGGCGCTGGCGCTTGCAGAAACCCGACAGCGGTGCCCTTCTCTGATGAAGCAGATCCTGCTGGGACTGGGATCGGCGCTGTTAAATCCAAAAAATGCGCTGTTCTATCTGGCGCTGATGACGGCGTTACTCGGGCCGGACGTCACGCTGCTTCAGCAGGCGACCTGCGGCGTCTGGATGGTGATGGTGGTGCTGGCGTGGGATCTGGCGCTGGTGTCGATGATGGGGCTATCGGCGGTGCAACAGAAGCTCAGCCGTTCGCTGTGGTGGATTGAGCGCACGGCGGGCGGGGTGCTGATGGGGTTTGGCGGGTGGGTGCTGTGGCGATTTTTGCACTTTTCCCCCGCTTCCCTCTATCCTTAACCCATGGAAAAAATCGCTGAACTCAAACGCGCCAAGCTGCTGGCGCTGTCGCTGCTGCTGATTGCCGCCGCGGCCTTTGTCACCACCCTGTTCCTGCCGCAAACCTTCTGGGTGCGCGGCGTCAAAGCCATTGCCGAGGCGGCGATGGTCGGCGCGCTGGCGGACTGGTTTGCCGTCGTCGCGCTGTTCCGCCGGGTGCCGATTCCCTTTATCTCACGCCATACGGCGATTATTCCGCGCAATAAGGACCGAATCGGCGACAATCTCGGCCAGTTCGTGCAGGAGAAGTTTCTTGATACTCAGTCGCTTGTGGCGCTGATCCGCCGCTATGAGCCAGCGCAGATGATTGGCGCCTGGTTCAGCAAGCCCGACAACGCCCAGCGCGTCGGGCTGCATCTGATGCAGGTGATGAGCGGTTTTCTCGAGCTGACCGATGACGGACGTATTCAACGCCTGCTTAAGCGGGCGGTGCATAAGGCCATCGATAAGGTGGATTTCACCGAAACCAGCGCCGTCATGCTGGAGAGCATGACCAAAAATAACCGCCATCAGGTACTGCTGGACGCCATCATCAACCGCCTGATTACCCTGATTCAGCGGGAAAGCACGCGGGACTTTATCGCCGACCAGATCGTCCACTGGCTCAAAACCGAGCATCCCCGCAAGGCGATGGTGCTCCCCACGGAGTGGCTGGGCGATCAAAGCGCGGAGATGGTGTCGAACGCGGTGAACACGCTGCTGGACGATATCAGCCACGACCGCACGCACCAGATCCGTCAGGCGTTCGACCGCGCCACGCTGAAGCTTATCGACAACCTGAAAAACGATCCGGAAATGACGGCGAAAGCCGACAACATCAAGCACTACCTGAAAAACGATGAGGCGTTTAACCGCTATCTGGGCGAGATGTGGGCTGACCTGCGCCAGTGGTTGAAGGCGGATATGCAGAGCGAGGATTCGCGCGTGAAGCAGCGCATCGCCAACGCCGGGCTGTGGTTTGGCGAAACGCTAACAAACGACGCCAGCCTGCGCGCGTCGCTGAACGAGCATCTGGAGCAGGCCGCGCACCGCGTCGCGCCAGATTTCGCCGCGTTCCTGACCCGCCACATCAGCGACACGGTCAAAAGCTGGGACGCCAAAGATATGTCACGTCAGATCGAGCTGAACATCGGCAAAGACCTACAGTTTATCCGCGTCAACGGCACCCTGGTGGGCGGGACGATAGGCCTAATCCTGTTCTTACTCTCGCAAGTCCCAACGCTTATCCATTCAGCGTCCTGAGGATCAGCGCCTTCATGCTGGTAATAGCTGCATCGGGGGAGGCGCTCCCCTGATGCAGGGCGATACCCAGCTCTCCTGCATCTGGCAGCAGGTGGCTGTCGATCCATAACGTCTCGGGCAGACCAATACGCGTGCGGAGCGTAATACCCAGCCCCGCGCTAACTCCCGCCCACAGCCCGCTCAGGCTATAGCTGGTATAAGCGATACGCCAGGGAATACCTGCGGCATCCAGTGCCGCGATGGCCCGGCTTCGCAGGAGGCAGGGCGCGTCAAACATCACCAGCGGCAGCGGCTCACCTCGTTGCAGAAGGACCTCAATGTCCTCGCGGGACCGGCAAATCCATGCCAGCGGTTCGCTTCGCACGTAGTCGCCTTCTCGACCTTCCTGCCAGACCAGCGCCAGATCGAGTTCATTCGCCGCCACGCCGCGCAGCAGCGGCGGGTTGCGATCGACACGTGCCGTCATGCGAAGCTCAGGGTGTTGTCTGTGAAAATCGCCGAGGACCTTCGGCATCACGGACTCGCCAAAGTCCTCCTGCATACCCAGCCGCACCTCGCCCTGAAGCAACTCACCTCTGATAGCCCGGAGCGCTTCATCATTTAATACCAGCATGCGTCGGGCGTAGCTCAGCAGAATTTCACCCTCTCGGGTCAGTGCCAGCGTACGCCCCTGCTTAACGGTCAGAGCCACGCCACACTGCTGCTCCAGCTTTTTTAACTGGGCACTGACCGCAGAGGTGGACCGACACAGTCTGTCCGCCGCCTCGGCAAAACTGGCGGACTGGATCTCCTCCACAAAGCTGCGCAGCGCGTCCAGGTCTAATGCTGAAAAGCGTTTATCCATATCATCCTCATTTTCAGGATATTCAGTCCTGAACATTGCGATTTTATTTATGGTGGCAGCCTGCGAAAGTGATTTCCAGAAGACAGGAGGAATAAAAATGAGCACAACACTGAATCGCGACACGCTTGCGCAGGTTTCCCCTAAGCTGGCGGAACTGAGCCAGCAGGTACTTTTTGGCGATATCTGGCAGCGTCCGCAGCTAGCCCCGCGGGATCGCAGTCTGATCACGCTTGCCGCGCTGGCAGCCCTGGGGCGCACCGCGCAGCTTCCCTGGCATATCGGCTTCGCCCGGCAAAACGGCGTGACGGACGACGAAATAGCCGAAGCGTTTACCCATCTGGCGTTTTACGCAGGCTGGCCGGCCGCCGTCAGCGCGCTGAGCAGTCTTGCAGAGGAGAAACAGTAATGCCGTTTGTTCGTATCATGACGGGTGACCGCTATAGCGAGATGCAGCAAAAGCAGATCTCGGACATTCTGCACCAGGCGCTGACGGAAACCTTCGCCGTTCCCGCACAGGACAGATTCCATTTTTTTGAATGCTTCGCGGCCGGGGATCGATACATTGATCGGCACTATCTCAGCACGGGCAGAACGGAGGGGGCGATACTGTTTAATATCGTTGCTGGTAAGCCGAGGAGCACTGAACAGAAATCTGCCCTCTACCACCAGCTGGCTGCGCAACTGAATGAGAAGATGGGCATTGAAGGTGGAGACGTGATGGTCGTTATCCAGTTTACGGCCGCTGAGGACTGGAGCTTCAGCGGCGGCAAACGCTATCAGCCCTGAATGACGTAGCGCGTGGCGGCGAAACGGTTCAGGATCAAATGCACCAGAAAGACCATCGTCAGCGTCGCCACCAGCGAAAAGGTCACGGAGGTGATGCGATAGAGATCGCTGAACACCAGGTCGCTGTCCGGGTGCATGTTCTGCCCGAACATAATGCCGATGGTCGTGATGCTGGAAAACCCCACGCCCGCGCCCACTTTCTCCATCACGTGCAGCCGCGCGCCAAACGCCAGGCCGAGGCCAATCAGCGGCATCATCAGCAGCATATGGCTGCTGTGATCGTAGAGGATAAGCTGCACCACCAGAATGTAGAGGCAGCCCAGCACTACCCCGACCACGCGCCAGATGGAGCTCATCACCGCGCCGCGGTAGTGCATAGGGAACAGGATCAGAATTCCTGCCATCAGCGCCGAGAGCGAATCGCTTAAGTCGCTAATCTGAAACACCACGAAAATCATCGTCGCGACGCTGCCGGAGAGCAGCGACTCGTGGCGCACGCGGGCGTCGTCTTTCTCAATCAGTGGCGGCGGCTTGCGGGGCTCCACGTCCGGCAGCAGGTAGTTCATCAGCGCGCTCAGGCACACCGCCATCACGCTCGCTTCAATGTTGGAAAACAGCAGCGTGTGCCAGTTGGTGGTGGGGTAGCTCATAAAGTTGAGCATTACGCTCTGGCACACAACGCCCATCGAGCCGAACAGGAACAGCGGCCCTTTGCTCATAAAACGAAAACGCATCACGTAAAGAGCAAATACCACCAGCGTCATGATGACCGGCCATTGGGAAAGATAGCCGATGATAATCACCATTTCGACGCAGTTCAGCGATGCGCTGAAGATAAACTGCTTCGCCACGTGGCGGTTAAACACCGGCACCAGCGACAGCAGCATGATCGGATAGACCACGAAAAACACGCCGTAGCTGGTGTTGTAGAAGCTCGATATGCTCAGGGCAATCATCCCGGCAAAAACGATGCGCAGGGTCTGGCGAAAGTCGTTTGCCGTGTAGACGATGTTGCCGTGCGGGGTAAAGACCCGCGCCAGCGTATTAATAGACATAGTGAAGCAGGCTCACCAGGTGGATCTGCATTCCGGAGAAGAAGCGCGCAAACGGCCCTTCGCTGTTGTAGAGCTGCACGGTCGCCCGCGCGCCGGTTGGCAGCGGCTTCGGCAGCGGCTCGTCCAGCGTGACGTGAATGCGCATGCGCTGGGCGTCTCGTACCCAGCGGTTAGAGGTCTCCGGCTGGGAGAGCTGGCCGTTAACCGCCTCCTGGCCTGCGAGGATCCCCGCGTCGCTGCTGGCCACGTGGGCGCGGAACACCTGCCCCGGGAAGGCGTCAAACACTACGGCGGCATCGGTGCCCTGACGGGTATGGCGCAGGCTCTTCTCGCGGAAATCGGCCACGATATCGGTCTGGTTGTTTACCAGCGCCAGCGCGGCGGAGCCGGATGAGGCGTAAAAACCGGGGCTTAACTGCAGGTTACTGACCGTGCCGTCCGCCTGGGCGTAGACCTTTGTCCAGCCGAGGTTCAGTTCTGCTTCATCCAGCGCGTTGCGGTATTTTTGCAGCGTCACGTTGCGGTGTTCTTCGCGCTCGCCGCGCTGGATGCGCAGGTTCCGGATGTTGGCCTGAATCGTGCTGACGGACTGCTCGCTGCTCTGCCAGGCGGTGCGGACCTTATCCAGATCCGCCTGCGAGACGTTCTGTAACGTGCTCAGCTTCTGATAGCGTTCGAAGGTCACCTTGTCGTTACGCGCGGTCAGCACCGCGGTTTTCAGGCTGGCCTGCGCGGCGGCGATCTGCGCGTCCAGCTGTTCGTTAGAGAGACGCGCCTGCTCCAGCGCGATTTGCGCCGCTTCCACTTTATTGCGAAACGGCGTGTCGTCGAGCGCAAACAGCAGATCGCCTCTCTTCACCTGGCTGTTGTTGTGGACATGTACCGCCGCCACGTAGCCGGAGACGCGCGGAGAAACCGGCGTCACCACGCGCATGACGGTGGAGTCCGGCGTCAGCGGGATCCAGATATCCGCGACGACAAAATAGATAAACATCAGCAGGAAAGAGGCAATACTCACCCTTACCCAGCGGGCAAACTTTTGTTCAGGGGTCATTATTTTTCGGTCTTGTTGTCTTCTTCGCGGATTGTCCGCAAATTGCAGGCGATTTGATTTAACGTGGCGCTGAAAATCTCGATATGCTCCGGCGCGATGTGTTGCGATACGCGTGCCTGATAGGTCTCAATCACCTGAGTGAGCCTTTTTAAAATGGCTTTTCCCTCAGGCGTCAGCGTCAGAAGCCGGATGCGCTTGTCATAAGGCGATGTGGTGCGCAGCAGGTAACCCTGTTTTTCCAGCTGTGTCAGGGTGCGCATCAGCGGCGGCAGTTCAATACCCTGCACCTCCGCCAGCTCACTCATTGAGACGTTATCCCCGAGCTGATGAAGCTGCATCATCACCGTCCAGCTCGACTGGGTTAAGCCGGTATCGAGAATGGCATCATCGATCACCGCACGCCACTGGCGCACGATCATCGCCATCCGCATGCCCATCGGCCTGCGGCTAAACAGCGCTTCTTCACTCATGGGGAAACCTCTCGTCACACGCGGTCAAGATAATAGTTATCAGGGTAAGTATCAAGAAACGTGAGACGAAAGAGCAGGAATTGCGAAAACGATGTCTCCCTCTCCCTGTGGGCT
>NZ_JADBQN010000028.1:0-26742 GCF_014895915.1 Enterobacter cloacae complex sp. P13B | reverse complement strand
CTATAGTAGTGACTATATTTTCATTAGTACTTTTTTATAAAGGAAAAAAAATAAATGTCTATACCAGCATATATGTGGCTTACCGATGAAAATAACTCACCTATAATGGGGGAGTGCTTAATGCCGACACGATTGGGTTCGACAGAACTTAAATCGTTCAATCATTCTGTATGGATCCCTACAGATTATAACACTGGAAAACTTACTGGTACGCGCCTACATGTTCCAATTACATTTGAAAAAGAGATAGATCGCCTCACTCCCTATTTATTCAGGGCGGTATGTCAGGGTAGAACACTTAAAACTGCTTTAATTAAAATGTACAGGATTAATGAAGCAGGAATAGAAGTAGAATACTTTAATATAAAGATGGAGAACGTAAAAATTACAAGGATTTCCCCCATTTTATTTCCAATAGGCGTTGCAAGTAAGCATATGGAAGAAATTGAAATTCGTTATGAATCTATAGAATGGATTTACTGTGATGGGAACATAATGTTCAAAGACTCATGGAATGAAAGAGCAGTAGCATAAAAGGACTCCAAAGAGTCCTTTTTCTGATGTGACCATACGTCTCTTTACTTGCAAACACAAAAACGGCAACCGAAGTTGCCGTTTTGCTTTTACCTTACAACTCAGTGAGCCGCTTCCGGCTTGTGCTTCGCTGCACTCTGGAAATCGTACGTCAGTTCGTTCTTCGCCTGGTCCAGCGCCACGGTCACCTGGCCGCCGTCCACCAGCGAGCCAAACAGCAGCTCGTTCGCAAGCGGTTTCTTCAGGTTGTCCTGAATCACGCGCGCCATCGGACGGGCGCCCATCGCACGGTCGTAGCCTTTCTCGGCCAGCCAGTTGCGGGCCTCCTGGCTCACTTCCAGCGACACGCCTTTCTGATCCAGCTGAACCTGCAGCTCGACGATGAACTTGTCTACGACCTGGTGGATCACTTCGGTAGACAGGTGATCGAACCAGATAATGTTGTCCAGACGGTTACGGAACTCCGGCGTGAAGATCTTCTTGATCTCCTCCATCGCATCGGTGCTGTTATCCTGGTGGATCAGGCCGATAGATTTGCGCTCGGTTTCACGTACCCCGGCGTTAGTGGTCATCACCAGCACCACGTTGCGGAAGTCCGCCTTGCGCCCGTTGTTATCGGTCAGCGTCCCGTTGTCCATCACCTGCAACAGGATGTTGAACACGTCCGGATGCGCTTTCTCGATTTCATCGAGCAGCAGGACCGCATGCGGATGCTTGATCACCGCGTCGGTGAGCAGACCGCCCTGGTCAAAGCCCACGTAGCCCGGAGGTGCACCAATCAAACGGCTGACGGTGTGACGCTCCATATACTCGGACATATCAAAGCGCAGCAGCTCAATGCCCAGCGCTTTGGAGAGCTGAACCGTCACCTCGGTTTTCCCCACGCCGGTCGGGCCGGCAAACAGGAAGGAACCAACAGGCTTGTGGTCATGCCCCAGACCAGCACGGGCCATCTTGATCGCTTCGGTTAAGGCCTCAATGGCTTTATCCTGACCAAAGACCAGCATTTTCAGGCGATTGCCGAGGGTACGCAGCGTATCGCGATCGCTCTGAGAAACGCTCTTCTCAGGTATACGCGCGATGCGGGCGACCACGGACTCGATATCCGCCACGTTAACGGTTTTCTTACGCTTGCTGGCCGGCATCAGGCGCGCACGCGCCCCGGCCTCATCAATCACGTCAATCGCCTTATCCGGCAGGTGACGGTCGTTGATGTATTTCACCGCCAGCTCCACCGCCGCACGCACCGCTTTCGCCGTGTAACGCACGTCGTGGTGCGCTTCGTACTTCGTTTTCAGGCCGTTGATGATCTGCACCGTTTCGTCAACCGACGGCTCGGTGACGTCGATTTTCTGGAAACGACGCGCCAGCGCGCGATCTTTCTCAAAAATGTTGCTGAACTCCTGGTACGTCGTGGAGCCCATCACGCGGATCTTGCCGCTTGAAAGCAGCGGTTTGATCAGGTTTGCCGCATCCACCTGGCCACCGGAAGCCGCACCTGCGCCGATGATGGTGTGGATCTCATCGATAAACAGGATGCTGTTGGTGTCCTGCTCCAGCTGTTTTAACAGCGCCTTGAAGCGTTTTTCAAAATCACCGCGGTATTTAGTGCCCGCCAGCAGCGAGCCAATATCCAGCGAGTAGATGGTGCAGTCGGCAATCACTTCCGGCACGTCGCCCTGCACAATGCGCCAGGCAAGACCTTCGGCAATCGCCGTTTTACCCACGCCTGACTCGCCCACCAGCAGCGGATTGTTCTTGCGGCGACGGCACAGCACCTGAATCGCACGCTCCAGCTCTTTATCGCGGCCAATCAGCGGGTCGATGCCGCCAACGCGAGCAAGCTGATTAAGGTTGGTGGTGAAGTTTTCCATACGATCCTCCCCGCCTGCTTGCTCTTCATTGTTATTGACCTGATTGCTGGAATCCGATGCCTGGTTAGGCTCGTCTTTGCGCGTTCCGTGAGAAATAAAGTTAACCACGTCGAGGCGGCTGACTTCGTGTTTGCGCAGCAGATAGGCAGCCTGTGACTCCTGCTCGCTGAAGATGGCGACTAAGACGTTTGCGCCAGTCACTTCGCTACGTCCGGAAGACTGGACGTGGAATACCGCGCGCTGCAACACGCGCTGGAAGCTGAGCGTCGGCTGCGTGTCGCGCTCTTCTTCACTGGCTGGCAGCACCGGTGTGGTTTGTTCGATGAAGGCTTCGAGTTCCTGACGTAGCGCCACCAGATCCACGGAGCAGGCTTCCAGCGCTTCGCGGGCAGATGGGTTGCTAAGCAGTGCGAGCAGTAAATGCTCGACGGTCATAAACTCATGTCGGTGCTCACGCGCTCTGGCGAAAGCCATGTTTAAACTGAGTTCCAGTTCTTGATTGAGCATAGGCACCTCCCCCAATTTTATGCCTTATCAGGCCTTTTCCAGCGTACACAGCAACGGATGCTCGTTCTCCCTCGCATAGTCGTTCACCATCGCCACTTTGGTTTCCGCCACTTCGGCGGTAAAAATGCCGCAGATAGCTTTGCCACGATAATGAACGGTAAGCATCAGTTGCGTTGCACGTTCTACATCATAAGAAAAGAACTTTTGTAGCACGTCAATAACAAATTCCATCGGCGTGTAATCATCGTTCATTAACATAACTTTATACATAGATGGCGGTTTTAGCGCGTCGCGCACTTTATCTTCCGCCAGCTGGTCAAAATCCAGCCAGTCGTTGGTCTTACCCATTTTGCATAACCACTTTGAATCTACCTCAGATGTTAGATAACAATCATCTATTACTGTCATCCGCGATGTCTGTCACAAACTGTTGCAATAGCGTTAACTGCTTCAAACTTTGGTTGATTATTGTCCCAACTCCAGCGCCAAACGCTTGACGACGTCTTTCGTTTATCTAAATTGTACAAGCGTGAGATGGCGAGGTTTTGAACAGCCCCCACTCCACCACCGGTTCATTCCATCTTAATTTATAAGATTTACGAAGGATGTCGAAGCATGGAAATGGGTACTGTTAAGTGGTTCAACAACGCCAAGGGGTTTGGCTTCATCTGCCCCGAAGGCGGCGGCGAAGATATCTTCGCTCACTATTCCACCATTCAGATGGATGGTTACAGGACGCTCAAAGCCGGGCAGTCCGTCCGGTTCGATGTACACCAGGGACCAAAAGGCAATCATGCAAGCCTAATCGTACCCGTTGAAGCAGAAACGGTTGCATAGCTCTCTGTTTTATTGTGTACATCACGCAGTCAAAATGCCAGCCCGATCGGCTGGCATTTTTATTTTCGGGTTATTCCCGAGCCAGCGCGTCCACAGGATCCAGCCGCGCCGCGTTGCGCGCGGGCAGCCAGCCAAACAAAATCCCGGTAAAGGTGGAACACAAAAACGCGGTAAGTATCGCCATCGGCGAGAAACCAATCTCCCAGCCGGGTAAGAAGAGCTGGAGCGCAAAGGCAATCATCATCGAGAGCGCAATGCCCATCGCGCCGCCCACCAGGCATACCAGCACCGCTTCAATTAAAAACTGCTGAAGCACGTCGCTGGCCCTTGCCCCGACCGCCATGCGGATGCCAATCTCCCGGGTGCGTTCAGTTACCGACACCAGCATGATGTTCATCACCCCGATACCGCCAACGACCAGCGAGATCACCGCCACCAGCGTCAGGAACAGCTGAAGAGTACGTGTGGTCTTTTCCGCCGTTTTCAAGAGGCCGTCCATATTCCAGGTGAAGAAATCCTTCTTCCCATGGCGCAACGTTAACAGCCGTTCCAGCTGCTGTTCCGCCAGCGCGCTGTCGTAGCCCTCCTTCACGCGCACGGTGATGGAGTTAAGCCACGACTGGCCCATAATCCGCCCGGAGATGGTGGTATACGGCAGCCAGACGCGCAGGATCTTGCTGCTGCCGAACATCGACTGCTTCTCTTCCGCCACGCCAATGACCGTGGCAGGCATGTTGCCAACGAGGATCACTTCGCCCACCACGTTCGCTTTATTGGGGAAAAGCTGCCTGCGCGAGTTGGCGTCCAGCACCACCACCTGCGCCCTCCCCGCAAGCTGCTCGGCGTTGAAGGTGGCGCCTTCGCTGAAGGTCATGCCGTAGACGTTGAAGTAGTCGCCGCTCACGCCGTTGGCGCTGGCCGCCACGTCGATGTTGCCGTAGCGCAGACGCAGGTTTTGCGAGACCGCAGGCGTGGCGGAGTTCACCCACGGCTGCTTCTGAATCGCCGCCAGATCGTCATACTTGAGCGCCTGCTGATACTGCGGCTCGTCGTCGCCGAAGTCTTTGCCGGGATAAACATCAATGGTGTTGGTCCCGATGGCGCGGATATCCGCCAGCACCAGCTGCTTGGCCGCGTCGCCCACCACCACAATCGATACCACCGAGGCAATACCGATAATGATGCCGAGCATGGTCAGCAGGGTGCGCATTTTGTTGGCCGCCATCGCCAGCCAGGCCATGGTCAGCGCTTCACGAAAGCCGCTGGAGAACTGCGCCCAGCCGGTCGACGCAGGCAGTGCTTCCTTCGGTGCCGCCGCGCGGGACTCACGCGGCGGCGGGTTGCTCACCAGCTCGCCGTCGTGGATCTCTATAATCCGTTCGGCCTGCGCCGCTACCTGCGGATCGTGGGTAACGATAATCACCGTGTGGCCCTGATCGCGCAGCTGGTGCAGGATCGCCATCACCTCTTCGCCGGAGTGGCTGTCGAGCGCCCCAGTCGGTTCATCCGCGAGGATCACCTGCCCGCCGTTCATCAGCGCGCGGGCAATACTCACGCGCTGCTGCTGGCCGCCGGACAACTGCGACGGCTGGTACTCCACCCGCTCCGCCAGCCCCAGACGCGTTAACAGCGCCTTCGCGCGCTCAAGGCGTTTCTTCCGCTCAACGCCCGCATACACCGCGGGAACCTCCACGTTCTGCGCCGCGCTCAGGTGAGAGAGCAAGTGGTAACGCTGGAAGATAAAGCCAAAGTGTTCCCGGCGCAGCTTCGCCAGCGCGTCGCCGTCCAGCGTCGAGACGTCCGTCCCGGCCACGCGGTACGTACCGCTGGTGGGTTTATCCAGACAGCCGAGAATGTTCATCAGCGTCGATTTACCGGAGCCCGATGCGCCTACAATCGCTACCATCTCGCCCGCCTCCACGCTCAGGGAGATGCCTTTCAGCACCTCTACCGGGCCGTCGCCGGACGGATAGCTGCGACGAATGTCCTTCAGCTCAAGCAGCGCGGTCATTTAGCGGCTCCGGGCAGGCTTTCGCTGATAACAACCTCCTCGCCCTCTTCCAGCCCTTTCTCCACCACCACGTCGGTGTCGTTGCGCGCGCCAATCACCACCTCGCGCTCGCGCGTTTCACCGTTGCGCAGCACTTTCACCTTGTAGCGATTGTCCCCGGCGGATTCACCCAGCGCGGAGAGCGGAACGGTCAGCACGTTCTTCACGCCGGTCAGCTGGATGTGCACCTGCGCGGTCATGTCCAGGCGCAGCACGCCCTTCGGGTTTGGCACTTCAAAACGCGCATAGTAGAAAATGGCGTCGTTAACCTTTTCCGGCGTCGGCAGAATGTCTTTCAGCACGCCCTCGTAGCGGGTCTGCGGATCGCCGAGTACGGTAAACCAGGCATTCTGCCCCGGCTTAAGATGGATCACGTCTGCCTCGGAGACCTGGGCCTTCACCAGCATGGTGCTCATGTCCGCCAGCGTCAGAATGTTTGGCGCTTGCTGGGCGGCAATCACCGTCTGGCCCTGCAGCGTGGTAATTTGCGTCACTTCCCCGGCCATCGGCGCGACGATCTTTGTGTAATCAAGATTGGTTTTCGCCGTATCCAGCGAGGCCTGATTACGCTTGATTTGCGCGTCGATCGTGCCAATCTGCGCCTGTTTCACCGCCAGTTCAGTCGCGGCGGTGTCTAAATCCTGTTTCGAGATAGCCTGGGTTTTCGCCAGCGCCTGCTGGCGGGTCAGCGTCACCTGCGCCAGGTTACGCTCTGCCTGCGCCTGCGCGCGCTGCGCGCGCAGCTCCATCAGCGTCGCTTCCACTTCGCGGATCTGGTTCTCAGCCTGCTCGGGATCGATAACGCCAAGCAGCTGGCCTTTTTTCACCTTGTCGCCAATCTCTACCGACAGCGTTTTCAGCTGGCCGCTGACCTGAGCGCCCACGTCAACTTTGCGCAGCGCATCAAGTTTGCCCGTCGCAAGGACATTTTGCTGCAGTTCACCCGGACGAACGATCAGCGTCTGGTACTGCGGCACAGGCGCGTTAAGCACCTGCCATAACCAGAATCCACCGGCTACAATCACCAGCGCCAGCAGCAGAAACAGCGTTCTGCGTTTTCCCTTGAGGTTCATAAATATTCCAAATAAATGTTCTGGCAATAATAAACGTTGATTCTATCTAAACGACTCCTTAACGAAACCCCTGTTCTCCGAAATCACCTTAATTTGTTTACAAGACGTTGATATTTCCCCTGCTGAAATAGCGGTATTCCAAAAGACTCAGGATTTATCATGTCTTCTATCGTCGATACACCTCTTCCAAACCTGACGCAGCCGACATCCGGCTGGCAGCTCTTCAAAAACCTGGCGTTCGGCAAGATCGCGCCCGGCCTTGCATGGCAGAACCCCGCCTATCGCCGTAAGTTCATGCTGCGTTCTCTGGCGACGCCCGTGAGCACGTCTCGCCTGTTAACAAACCTCGCTAAGCAGCCGCGTCTGATGCAGATGCTGCAGGTGCAGCCCGGTCTGCCGTGTCGGCTGCATCGTCCCTGGCTGACGGTGAAGATGAATCGCCAGCACGCGCTGGAATCCCTGAACTGGCACTATCAGGCCATGAGCCGCCAGCTCCCGACCACGCTCCTGAAGGGCTATCTTTCGACGCAGGGGACTACACTGCTGACCTTAACCGGGAAAGATGAACAGCAATTTACCGTCCGCCTGTGTGCCGATGCGTTCCTGGATAAAGAGGGAGAGGCCACCCTCACCTTCTGCGACGTTCAGAATACGGTGCTGGCGGAGCTAACCTTTACGCTCTGCCAGTTTGAAGGAAAATCGACGCTGTTCATCGGCGGTTTGCAGGGGGCGAAAGCGCATGTTCCCCATGAGCTGATCCAGAAAGCGACGAAGGCCTGCCACGGTCTGTTCCCGAAACGCCTGCTGGTTGAAGCCGCCATGACGTTCGGCGCCGCATTCCCGGTCGCGCAGATTGTTGCCGTCAGTAATGCCACCCATATTTATCGCAGCTGGCGCTACCGCAAGAAAAAAGAGGGAAAACTGCTGGCCGATTACGACGGCTTCTGGAGTTCCCTCGGTGGGGAAAAACAGGAGAGCGGCCACTTTATGCTGCCGCTTGCCATGCCGCGTAAACCCGTAGAAGAGATCGCGAGCAAAAAACGCGCCGAATACCGTCGCCGCTACGCGCTGCTGGATAGCCTGATTCAGCAGGTGAAACAGGCGACCGAACGTTAATCCGCCCTTCCGCGTGCCAGCCACAGCACGCGGGAGAACATTTTCCGCAGCAGGGTCGGAACCGCCTCTACGCCCCGCCTTCCCGCTTCCGTCGCCACTTCAATGGCTAAGTCCGGTTTCGACGAACGGTGAATCGCTTTGGCGATCACGCGCCGCATGTTCATCGGGACGTCGACCGGCACCATCGCAATGCGGTGGAATACGTCGTCAAAGCCCTGACGGTACATAAAATGCTCCATGTCCATCGCGGGCAGCATCGTTAAATGATCCCGTTCTTCTTCCCGCTCGTTGTTCAGCAGGCTGCGCACGGTTGAGGCATATTTTTTCCCCGCCTCGTCGCCGTCCACCAGCACATGCCATTCAATTCCCATTCGGCGGGCAAATTTTATCAGCGGTTTTAATCCCGACTGGGCAAATTCGATCACCTTAATACCTTCGGCATCAAAATGGTGGCCGCACTGGCGCGCCAGTTCGTTGATGACCCAGGTCTCCGTTTCCCCCTCCACCAGCAGCCAGCAGCGGGCGAAGAGCGACGAGGCGCGATTAAAGCGTATATGAAACGCGATTCGCCGTCCGTCTTCGGCGTTCATCCCACCGGGCCCGAGGCGGTATGCGGATACGCGGGAGGACTCGCGTACCAGACGGCAGATGTGCTCCACCGGCGTCAGCGATAGCAGCTCACCGGAGTTGGTGGTGGTAATCCGCTGGAGCGGCAGCAGATTCAGCAGGTGCCACGCCACGGAGAGCATGATGGGGTGCAGGCGCGTTTCCGGATCTTCCACCAGCAGTAGCGGGCGGGCATCCCGGTCAAGACGCACGGTGCCCTTCGCCTGCAGAAGCGTTGAAAACAGCCCCAGCAAAATCACCCGATGGGTACGCCCGCCGGGCCGGTCGATCATCCGGTTGATGATGTCGAGATAGCGCCAGCTGCGCTGTTCATCATGAGAACGGCGGCGCATCAAACGATGGCGCGACTCCGAGGTGCCCTGCTCGGAAAAATAGTGCTCCAGCAGTTGCACCATCGCCGACAGCCCCTGACGAATTTGACCATCGGTGAGGTTTTGCGGACGCGACACCAGCTCTCGCGCCAGGAAATCCAGCTCGCGGGCGGTGACTTCCACCTCCGGCATATTTGGTACGGTGCCGTTACGAATACGGCGCATAAAGCGCGCATCGCGCAGGCGTAACACCGGCGTCAGGCGGATAAGGTGACGCGCCAGATCGTCGATATTCTCCAGCGGTATCGGGTTGGCTTTCTCATCGAGGAATTCACGCAGGGTCAGTACCCCCTCGTTTTCCGCCATTTCACCTTCCAGCCGATAGAAAATCCGGTGGAAACCGTCGTCGCAGGGCACCCAGCAGGGCGACAGCGGGCGGAAGCGACGCACGCGGTGACGGCCGGGTTCAGATTCACGGAACGTCAGGATGATATGCAGGTGCTTCTCGCGGCCCGCGATATCGCCGGGCGGGAACCAGAAATCATCGTGGACGAAGTGATACAGCTTGTCTTCGGGTGAAAGCAGCAGCGTCAGCGCATCAAGCAGGCTGGACTTACCCCACGCGTTCTCGCCGATCAGGACGTTGTTCTGCTCCAGCTGCAGCGACAGGCGGTTAATACCGCGAAACCCGACAATTTCCACACGTTCGAGAAGCATAAATCCCCCGCGAAATGATCACTTTTTCCTTTAAGTTATCAGCAGTATAGCGGCAGGAACCCTGGCACGACAGCAGAACATTCACCCTTGCGGGATTTGAACTATGCTCTATTTACCGCTGATTTGAACAAGGATTGACATCACATTGCCTTAAATCAAATTAACCGAATTTATTTAAGTGGCGAAGGGATGTTGTTGGTTTTTAAAATACGGGCTCTTTGAGTCGTCATCCCTTTATGGCGATATATCCCGCGCGCGGGAAAACGCGTGGAAAATTATTTTGAGGTGGTTATGTTTAGAAAATTGGCAGCAGAATGCTTTGGTACATTCTGGCTGGTATTTGGTGGCTGCGGTAGCGCCGTTCTGGCAGCAGCATTCCCGGAATTAGGTATTGGTTTTGTCGGCGTCGCGCTGGCCTTTGGCTTAACCGTATTAACCATGGCTTTCGCCGTGGGGCATATTTCCGGCGGTCATTTTAACCCGGCGGTGACATTAGGCTTATGGGCGGGCGGGCGTTTCCCGGCGAAAGAGGTTATTGGCTACATCGTGGCGCAGGTGGTTGGCGGTATTATTGCGGCGGGCGTGCTGTACGTCATTGCCAGCGGTAAAGCAGGCTTTGACGCGGCGGCCAGCGGCTTCGCCTCTAACGGCTTTGGCGAACACTCTCCGGGCGGTTATTCCATGCTTTCTGCCATTGTAATTGAAATTGTACTGACCGCAGGCTTCCTGCTGGTGATCCACGGTGCAACCGACAAACACGCGCCTGCAGGCTTCGCGCCCATCGCTATTGGTCTGGCGCTGACGCTGATCCACCTGATCTCCATTCCGGTGACCAACACCTCCGTTAACCCGGCGCGCAGCACCGCCGTCGCCATTTTCCAGGGCGGCTGGGCGCTTGAGCAGCTGTGGCTGTTCTGGGTGATGCCGATCGTCGGCGGTATTCTGGGTGGCGTGCTGTACCGCACTCTGCTGGAAAAACGCGATTAATCTTTCCCTCCCTCTCCCCGTGGGAGAGGGCCGGAGTGAGGGCAACAGGCCGCACCCCCACATAGACACAAGCCGGGTAAGGCGTAGCCGCCGCCCGGCTTTCTTTTGCCGCTTTACTGAGCAGCCTTTATTGGGTAGTGTCTCTGGCGCTTAACAGAAACTCAAAAGGACCGGCTGTTCATGTTTTCAGGACTCCTCATTATTCTGCTGCCCCTGATTGTGGGCTATCTTATTCCGCTGCGTCATGAATCGGCCTTAAAGCTTATTAACCGTTTTCTCAGCTGGATTGTTTACGTCATTCTGTTCTTTATGGGGATCAGCCTGGCCTTCCTGGATAATCTGGCGACAAATTTACTTTCCATCCTGCATTATTCTGCGGTCACCATGGTGGTTATTTTGCTCTGCAATATTGCCGCCCTGCTGTGGCTGGAACGCGCTATTCCGTGGAAAAATAATCACCACCAGGAAAAGCTTCCCTCCCGAATTGCAATGGCGCTGGAATCATTAAAGCTCTGCGGCGTCGTGGTGCTTGGATTTCTTCTGGGCCTTACCGGATGGACATTTTTGCAGCACGCGACGGACGCCAGCGAATATACCCTGATCTTCCTGCTGTTCCTGATTGGTATTCAGCTGCGAAATAACGGTATGACGCTGAAACAGATCGTCCTGAACCGTCGGGGAATGATCGTTGCCGTTATGGTTGTCGCCAGCTCCATGGTCGCGGGCGTGATTAATGCCTTTATTCTCGATCTGCCGCTAAAAACCGGCCTGGCGATGGCCTCCGGGTTTGGCTGGTACTCCCTCTCCGGTATTCTGCTGACCGAATCCTTCGGCCCGGTGATCGGCAGCGCCGCCTTCTTTAACGATCTGGCGCGAGAGCTGATTGCCATCATGCTGATCCCGGGTCTGGTTCGCCGCAGCCGCTCGACGGCATTGGGCCTGTGCGGCGCCACGTCGATGGACTTTACCCTGCCGGTCCTCCAGCGTTCGGGCGGACTGGAGATGGTGCCCGCAGCCATCGTTCACGGCTTTATTTTGAGCCTGCTGGTTCCCGTCCTGATGGCGTTTTTCTCTGCCTGATACCTCTGTGGCGGTAGGGCTCCTGCCGCCAAAATTGCGCTAAATCAATCTCCCTCTATTTTGTCGCAGAAAGCTCTTTTCACCGTTCTGGCACAGGCATACCCTTAAACATGTATATTAAATATAACTTTTACAGGTGTGATTATGTTTTGTGTGCAATGTGAACAAACCATCCGTACCCCGGCAGGCAACGGCTGCTCTTACGCGCAGGGTATGTGCGGTAAAACCGCAGAAACATCAGACCTGCAGGATCTGCTGATAGCCGCCCTGCATGGTCTTTCCGCCTGGGCCTTCAAAGCCCGTGAATACGGCATCGTCGACCATTACGTCGACAGCTTCGCGCCGCGCGCGTTTTTCTCCACGCTGACTAACGTCAACTTCGATTCTCCGCGCATCGTCGGCTATGCCCGCGAAGCGATTGCCCTGCGCGCAGCTTTAAAAGCGCAGTGCCTGAATGCCGATACCAGTGCCCGCGTGGACAATCCAATGGCGGAGCTTCAGCTGGTGAGCGACGACCTCGGCGAGCTACAGCGCCAGGCCGCAGAATTTACCCCTAATAAGGACAAAGCGGCGATTGGCGAGAACATCCTCGGCCTGCGTCTGCTGTGCCTGTACGGCCTGAAAGGTGCAGCGGCCTATATGGAACACGCGCACGTTCTCGGGAAGTCAGATAACGACATTTACGCCCAGTACCACAAAATTATGGCGTGGCTCGGCACCTGGCCTTCCGACATGAATGCCCTGCTCGAGTGCGCAATGGAAATCGGCCAGATGAACTTCAAGGTCATGAGCATTCTGGATGCCGGTGAAACCAGCACCTACGGTCATCCGACCCCGACGCAGGTCAACGTCAAAGCGACCGAAGGCAAATGCATCCTGATTTCCGGCCACGACCTGAAAGATCTCTACAACCTGCTGAAGCAGACCGAAGGCACCGGCGTTAACGTCTATACCCACGGCGAAATGCTGCCCGCCCACGGCTACCCGGAACTGCGCAAGTTCAAGCATCTGGTGGGTAACTACGGCAGCGGCTGGCAGAATCAGCAGGTAGAGTTCGCCCGCTTCCCTGGCCCTATCGTGATGACCTCAAACTGCATCATCGACCCTACGGTGGGCGCGTATGACGACCGCATCTGGACCCGCAGCATCGTCGGCTGGCCGGGCGTGAGCCACCTTGGAGGCGACGATTTCGGTCCGGTTATCGAGCAGGCGCAGCAGATGGCGGGCTTCCCGTACAGCGAAATCGAACATCTGATCACCGTCGGCTTCGGTCGCGAAACGCTGCTGGGTGCGGCAGATTCTCTGATTGACCTCGTCAGCCGTGAAAAGCTGCGCCACATCTTCCTCGTTGGGGGATGCGACGGCGCGCGCGGCGAGCGTAACTATTTCACCGATTTCGCCACCAGCGTGCCGGATGATTGCCTGATCCTGACCCTGGCGTGCGGTAAATACCGTTTCAACAAGCTGGACTTCGGCAACATCGAAGGCCTGCCGCGCCTGATTGATGCAGGCCAGTGCAATGATGCTTACTCGGCCATCATTCTGGCGGTCACGCTGGCGGAAAAACTCGGCTGCGGCGTCAACGATCTGCCGCTGTCCCTGGTGCTCTCCTGGTTCGAGCAGAAAGCGATTGTCATCCTGCTTACCCTGCTCTCTTTGGGCGTAACCAACATCGTGACCGGCCCGACGGCGCCAGGCTTCCTGACGCCGGACCTGCTGGCGGTGCTGAACGAGAAATTCGGTCTGCGTTCCGTGACCAATGTTGAAGATGATATGAAGCAACTGCTGAGCGCGTAAGGAGCGATTCATGACCATGCCAACCTCACAATGTCCGTGGCGGATGCAGGTTCATCACATCCATCAGGAGACGCCGGATGTGTGGACGCTGTCGCTGCTCTGCCACGACTACTATCCGTACCGTGCGGGCCAGTATGCGCTGGTCAGCGTTCGCAACTCGGCGGACACGCTTCGCGCCTATACGATCTCCTCCACGCCGGGCGTGAGCGAGTACATTACGCTCACTATCCGCCGCATTGATGACGGCACAGGCTCCCAGTGGCTGACCCGTGACGTGAAGCGCGGGGATTACATCTGGCTGTCTGACGCGCAGGGAGATTTCACCTGTGACGACAAGGCAGACGATAAATTCCTGCTGCTGGCGGCGGGCTGCGGCGTAACGCCGATCATGTCGATGCGCCGCTGGCTGGCGAAGAACCGCCCGCAGGCCGACGTGCAGACAATCTTCAGCGTGCGCTCTCCGGAAGATGTGATTTTTGTCGAGGAGTGGCGTGATTATCCGGTGACGCTGGTGGCGGAACACAACGCGACCCACGGTTTTGTGCCCGGTCGCCTGAGCCGCGAGCTGCTGCAAAGCGTGCCGGACATTGCGAACCGTACCGTGATGACCTGCGGCCCGGCGCCGTACATGGATATCGTGGAGAAAGAAGTTAGAGCGCTTGGCGTGACCCGCTTCTTCAAAGAGCAGTTCTTCACGCCGGTGGCGGAAGCGGCAACCAGCGGGATTCAGTTCACCAAACTGCAGCCCGCACAGACCTTCTTTGGTCGCGTGGGCACCACGCTCCTGGAAGCGCTGGAAAGCAACAAGGTGCCGGTAGTCGCGGCCTGCCGTGCGGGCGTGTGCGGCTGCTGTAAAACGAAAGTGGTTTCCGGGGAATATACCGTCACCAGCACCATGACGCTGTCCGACGCGGAAATTGCCGAGGGTTACGTGCTGGCGTGCTCGTGCCACCCGCAGGGGGATCTGGTCCTCGCATAAGCAATAAACGTTCGATCGTAGGCCTGGTAAGCGCTAGCGCCACCGGGCTTTTTTGCCGGGTGGCACTGCGTTTACCCGGCCTACGTTGTGCATGCTGCATGTTCGGCGGTGAACAGATTGACCGTGCATTTTCACGGCTGTCGGAAATTCTAAGCTGCCTGTACGGCAGTGAACCAGATTGTGTTACTGGAGCGCTGCATTTCTCCTTTCTAAGCTGCCTGTACGGCAGTGAACTCTTGCTCCACAGAGCCAGTAATCTGGTACGTGTTTCTAAGCTGCCTGTACGGCAGTGAACCCGTCGAGCAATGCGATCGTTTGGGAGAGACTTTTCTAAGCTGCCTGTACGGCAGTGAACCTGGTCAGCCTCCCAGTTTTGGTGCGCCAGAATTTCTAAACTGCCTGTACGGCAGTGAACGATTTCTTAGAACGGAAATCAACTATATAACATTTCTAAGCTGCCTGTACGGCAGTGAACCGTTAAACTGGCTCTTTAGCGCGAAGAATGTCTTTCTAAGCTGCCTGTACGGCAGTGAACACCGGCAGCCACTCCGGCAGCGGGGCGTCGTCTTTCTAAGCTGCCTGTACGGCAGTGAACTGGAACAATCTACACCTATCACCTTGTCAGATAAAGAATTCCCCTAAAAAATACCCCTTAAACCCTTTTTTCATCACAAATAATTCCGCTTAATAAAATCAAAGACTTAAAAACCACCAATAAAAAAAGTCCAGAGACCCTTATATTTTCAGTACCCAGCTTTATTGCCACGCAGGCGCTTTCCCTAACGCAAACCGCCCTGCCCCTAAACACGCCACCGCCAGCGAGCCAACAAAGAAGTACACCAGACTTTCAATCGCCCATGCCCCAACCTTATCGAGCGCGAACGTTTCACCCACTCCCACCATCAGCCATGCCACGATCATCGTAAACGCCAGCACCAGCGCGGCCGGGCGCGTAAAGAGCCCGACAATAATCAGGATCGGTGCCACCACTTCGCCAATCAACACGCCGTAGGCAATAAATCCCGGCAGCCCTTTCTCTACCAGCATGCCGCTGATAAAGCCCACGCCACCAAACAGCTTATGCAAACCGTGAAAAAGCATCAGCCCACCGACGGCAAGTCGTAACAAGAGTTTGCCGAGATCGTCGCACGATAGCTTTTCATTAACAGCAATTAACAATGATTTAACCATTTGAAATGATTCCTGTTTTCACTGAGACATCACCAGATTATGCCGAAGCGTGGCGCGTGAAAAGCACCTTTTAAATGGGGGGATTTGACGGGCAATACAGTGACTTTCTTCTAAGCTTGTAAGCGATATCACAAAAAGGAGACGGACAACCATGAAACAAACCGTGGCAGCATATATAGCGAAAACGCTCGAACAGGCTGGCATAAAACGTATCTGGGGCGTGACCGGCGATTCCCTGAACGGGCTCAGCGACAGCCTGAACAAGATGAAAACCATCGAATGGATGCCGACCCGTCATGAGGAGGTCGCTGCCTTCGCCGCCGGTGCCGAAGCGCAGCTCACAGGAAAACTGGCCGTGTGTGCAGGCTCGTGCGGGCCTGGCAACCTGCATCTGATCAACGGCTTGTTCGACTGCCACCGTAATCACGTGCCGGTGCTGGCGATTGCCGCCCATATCCCCTCTTCCGAAATCGGCAGCGGCTATTTTCAGGAGACGCATCCGCAGGAGCTGTTCCGTGAATGCAGCCACTACTGCGAGCTGGTTTCATCCCCGGAGCAGATCCCGCAGGTGCTGGCGATCGCCATGCGCAAAGCCGTACTAAACCGTGGCGTTTCCGTGGTCGTCATCCCGGGAGACGTGGCGCTTAAGGCTGCACCCGAAGGGGCCAGCACCCACTGGTATCACGCCCCGCAGCCGGTGGTAACGCCAGCCGAAGAGGAGCTGAAAAAGCTGGCGCAGCTGCTGCGCTACTCCAGCAATATCGCCCTGATGTGCGGCAGCGGCTGTGCGGGCGCGCATAAAGAGCTGCTGGAATTTGCCGGAAAGCTTAAAGCGCCGATCGTCCACGCCCTGCGCGGCAAAGAGCACGTCGAATACGATAACCCGTACGATGTGGGCATGACCGGGCTGATCGGTTTTTCCAGCGGCTTCCACACCATGATGAACGCCGACACGTTGATCCTGCTCGGCACCCAGTTCCCGTACCGCGCGTTCTACCCGACGGATGCCAAAATCATTCAGATTGATATCAACCCGGCCAGCATCGGCGCGCACAGCAAGGTCGATATGGCGCTTATCGGCGATATTAAATCCACCCTTGCCGCCCTGCTGCCGCTGCTGGAAGAGAAAACCGACCGCAAATTCCTCGATAAAGCGTTGAGCGATTATCGCGACGCGCGCAAGGGGCTGGACGATCTCGCCAAACCGAGCGACAAAGCCATTCATCCGCAGTATCTGGCGCAGCAGATCAGCCATTTTGCGGACGACGACGCTATTTTTACCTGCGACGTCGGCACGCCCACCGTCTGGGCGGCGCGCTACCTGAAGATGAACGGCAAACGTCGCCTGCTCGGCTCGTTCAACCACGGCTCAATGGCCAACGCCATGCCGCAGGCGCTGGGGGCAAAAGCGACGGCACCGGAGCGTCAGGTCGTGGCGATGTGCGGCGACGGCGGGTTCAGCATGCTGATGGGGGATTTCCTGTCGGTGGTGCAGATGAAGCTTCCGCTGAAAATCGTGGTCTTTAACAACAGCGTGCTGGGCTTCGTGGCGATGGAGATGAAGGCCGGGGGCTATCTCACGGATGGCACCGAGCTGCACGACACCAACTTTGCCCGCATCGCAGAAGCGTGCGGCATCACCGGTATTCGCGTGGAGAAAGCCTCAGAGGTGGATGAAGCCCTGCAGCGCGCCTTCTCCATCGACGGTCCGGTACTGGTTGACGTCGTCGTCGCCAAAGAAGAGCTGGCGATCCCGCCGCAGATCAAGCTGGAACAGGCCAAAGGTTTTAGCCTCTATATGCTGCGCGCCATCATCAGCGGGCGCGGTGACGAAGTGATCGAACTGGCAAAAACCAACTGGCTCAGGTAAAACGTTTCGCATGACCTCTTAAAATAAAGGGATGTGAAATGATTGATTTGCGTAGTGATACCGTTACCCGCCCGAGCCGCGCCATGCTCGAAGAGATGATGGCCGCCCCGGTCGGGGACGACGTCTACGGCGATGACCCGACGGTCAACGAACTGCAGCGCTATGCGGCAGAGCTGAGCGGCAAGGAGGCCGCGCTGTTCCTGCCGACCGGCACGCAGGCTAACCTCGTGGCGCTGCTCAGCCACTGCGAGCGCGGCGAAGAGTATATCGTCGGCCAGGGTGCGCATAACTACCTGTACGAAGCTGGCGGCGCGGCGGTGCTCGGTAGCATTCAGCCGCAGCCGATTGACGCCGCGCCGGACGGCTCCCTGCCGCTGGATAAAGTCGCGGCAAAAATCAAAGCTGACGATATTCACTTCGCCCGCACCCGGCTGCTCAGCCTCGAAAACACCCACAACGGTAAAGTGCTGCCGCGCGAATACCTGAAAGCAGCGTGGGCGTTTACCCGCGAGCGCAACCTCGGCCTGCACGTCGACGGCGCGCGCATCTTTAACGCCGTGGTGGAGTATGGCTGCGAGCTGAAGGACATCACCCAATATTGCGACTCGTTCACCATTTGCCTCTCGAAAGGGCTGGGCACGCCGGTGGGTTCGCTGCTGGTCGGCAGCGCAGACTACATCAAGCGCGCCAACCGCTGGCGTAAGATGACCGGCGGCGGCATGCGTCAGGCGGGCATTCTGGCGGCTGCGGGACTGTACGCATTAAAAAATAACGTGGCGCGCCTCAAGGACGATCATGACAACGCCGTGTGGATGGCAACGCAGCTGCGCGAGATCGGCGCGGACGTGATGCGTCACGACACCAACATGCTTTTTGTGCGCGTGGGAGACGAGCACGCCGCTGCGCTGGGTGAATTTATGAAAGCGCGTGGCGTGCTGATCAACGCCTCCCCGGTCGTGCGCCTGGTGATGCATCTCGACGTGAGCCGCGAACAGCTGGCGGACGTGGTGAAACACTGGCAGGCGTTTTTACAGCGTTAAGGAGCATCACGTGCCGCAACGTATTCTGGTGCTTGGCGCCAGCGGATATATCGGTCAGCACCTCACTACTGCATTAAGCCAGCAGGGGCATCAGGTGCGGGCAGCGGCACGCAATACCGAGCGCCTGCAAAAGCTTGGTTTGCCTGGCGTGACCTGTCACAACGTCGATCTCAACTGGCCGAAGGAACTCCCCGCGCTGCTGGAAGGGGTCGACACGCTTTACTACCTGGTCCACAGCATGGGCGAAGGCGGGGATTTTATCGCCCACGAGCGGCAGGTGGCGATGAACGTCCGCGATGCCCTGCTGCAAACCCCGGTTAAGCAGGTGATTTTTTTAAGCTCGCTCCAGGCGCCCGAACACGAGCAGTCCGACCATCTGCGCGCCCGCCAGCTGACGGCAGACACGCTGCGCGGGGCGAATATTCCCGTCACCGAACTGCGCGCCGGGATCATCGTCGGCGCGGGTTCCGCGGCCTTCGAAGTGATGCGCGATATGGTCTACAACCTGCCGGTGCTGACCCCGCCGCGCTGGGTGCGCTCGCGCACCACGCCGATTGCGCTGGAGAATTTGCTCCACTATCTGGTGGCCCTGCTGGATCACCCGGCAGAGCAACACCGCGTGCTGGAGGCGGCAGGCCCGGAAGTGCTCAGCTATCAGGAGCAGTTCGAACATTTCATGCGCGTCAGCGGACGCCGCCGCTGGCTGATCCCCATCCCCTTCCCGACCCGCTGGATATCGGTGTGGTTTTTGAATGTGATCACCTCGGTTCCCCCGACGACTGCCAAAGCACTGATCCAGGGGCTAAAACACGATTTGCTGGCGGACGATCGTGCGCTGCGCGCATTAATCCCCCAGGCGTTGATCCGCTTTGACGACGCGGTGCGGCATACGCTGAAAGAAGAAGAGAAGCTGGTGAACTCCAGCGACTGGGGCTACGACGCGCAGGCCTTTGCCCGCTGGCGCCCTGAGTACGGCTATTACCCGAAACAGGCGGGCTGCACGGTAAAAACCTCTGCCAGCCTTCACGCGCTGTGGGAGGTGGTGAACCAGATCGGCGGCAAAGAGCGCTATTTCTTCGGCAATATCCTCTGGCAGACGCGCGGTGCGATGGATCTGCTGGTCGGTCACCGGCTGGCGAAAGGCCGCCCGGCGCATCCGTATCTTAAGCCAGGCGATGCGGTCGACAGCTGGAAGGTGATCGTCGTCGAGCCGGAAAAACAGCTGGCGCTACTGTTCGGCATGAAGGCGCCGGGGCTGGGGCGGCTCTGCTTTACGCTCAAGGACAAAGGCGACCATCGGGAACTGGACGTTCGCGCCTGGTGGCACCCACACGGGATGCCGGGTCTGTTCTACTGGCTGTTTATGATCCCCGCCCATCTGTTTATCTTCCGGGGAATGGCAAAACGCATTGCGCAACTGGCAGAACAAAAGACGAAAATAAGTTAATAAAACCCTCTTTCTTTCACCTTTCCCATTGCAACACATCGTAATTCACGAAAGAATGCGCACGAAATTCTTTTCAACACAGTGGATTGATATGAAGGTACTGGTTACCGGGGCGACCAGCGGCTTAGGCCGAAATGCGGTCGAATTTCTGCGCAACAAGGGCATCAGCGTCAGGGCCACCGGTCGCAACGAAGCGATGGGGAAACTGCTGCAAAAAATGGGCGCGGAGTTCGTCCATGCCGACCTGACGGAGCTGGTCTCCTCGCAGGCGAAGGTGATGCTCGCCGGTATCGACACGCTGTGGCACTGCTCCAGTTTTACCTCCCCGTGGGGAACCCAGGAAGCCTTCGATCTCGCCAACGTGCGCGCCACGCGTCGTCTGGGCGAATGGGCCGTCGCCTGGGGCGTGCGTAACTTTATCCATATCTCCTCCCCGTCGCTCTATTTTGATTATCACCACCATCGCGACGTGCAGGAAGACTTCCGCCCTGCTCGCTTTGCCTGCGAGTTTGCCCGCAGCAAGGCGGCCAGCGAAGAGGTGATCGACCTGCTGGCGCAGTCAAACCCGCATACCCGTTTTACCGTCCTGCGCCCGCAAAGCCTCTTCGGACCGCACGACAAAGTGTTTATTCCGCGTCTGGCGCAGATGATGCACCACTACGGCAGCGTGCTGCTGCCGCGCGGCGGCGATGCGCTGGTGGACATGACCTATTACGAAAATGCCGTCCACGCCATGTGGCTGGCAAGCCAGCCGGACTGCGATAAGCTTATCTCCGGTCGCGCCTATAACATCACCAACGGTGAACCGTGCACGTTGCGCAGCATCGTGCAGCGGCTGATTGATGAACTGCAGATCGACTGCCGTATCCGTTCCGTGCCCTACCCGATGCTGGACATGATCGCCCGCAGCATGGAGCGTTTTGGCAGTAAATCCGCCAAAGAGCCCGCGCTGACGCACTACGGCGTATCGAAGCTTAACTTTGATTTTACGCTGGATATCACGCGCGCGGAGACTGAGCTGGGGTATAAGCCGATTGTGACGCTGGATGAAGGCATTGTGCGCACGGCGGCGTGGTTACGGGATCACGGGAAGTTGCACCGCTAGCCTTTTTGCCCGGTGGCGGCTTCGCCTTACCGGGCCTACATCTCCTCGCCCCTCCGGGGAGAGGGGAAAGTGCAGATACTAAAACGGCAACCTTTCGGTTGCCGTTTGCTTTTACAGAGCCGTCCAGGCATCAGCCCATGCCAGACCTGCGCCTGGTTCATAGTATGCCGGGGAGTTGTTACACCAGCCGCTGTACGGGAACGGTTTGCACTGGAACAGTTTACCGTGGTTGTTCACGATATCACCTGCGTTGTACTTGCTGTTCGCGCTCCACGCCTGGTAAGCACCTTCGTCACCTGATGGCGTTGCCGCTTTCGCTTTCACGTTCAGCAGGTAAGTGGTGGTATTGCTCAGCTCGCCATCGCTGACGGTCAGGCTGATTTCAATCTGCTGCGCCGTTGCGGACTCAGGCGCCTTGAAGGTCACCACCGCTTTATCTTCGCCGGTCACAGTCTGGCCATCCTGAGAATGCCAGGTGTAGGTCAGCTTGTTGCCGTCCGCGTCGGTAGAGCCTTCTGCGCTCAGAGATACCTGCGCGCCCGCTTCAACGGCACCGATTGGGCCTGAAATCTGCGCAACCGGCGCGTGGTTCACCGCAACAGGTTCAGCAGGGGTTTCATCCGGCGTTGGCGCTGGGGTCGGCGTGACGTCTTCAGAAGGCGTTGGCGTTGGTGTGACCGGGGTTTCGTCCGGCTTCACCGCAGAACCGTCGTCATTCACGATATTCACGTTATAGAACTTCTGCACGCACTTGGTGTAGTCGCCCTCTTTGAACGCGCTGAACGGCGTCTGGTAGCCCACCAGCTGGCACGCATAGGTTGAACCGTTTGGCGTATCCGGGCTCCATCCCCAGTCCTGTTCCCAGTAAATCTTCAGGGCACCGGCACCGTATTCGTCGAACTGCTTCATGTTGGCGCAGCCCAGCACTTCATTGGCCGGAACAGGCACTTTCAGGTAGTTCGCGAACTCTTTGTAGTACTTGATACGGTTCTGAGACTGAGCGATTTCAGTCGGGCCGCCGCACTCTACGCCGCCGTTGATGATCTGGGTGGTCACGCCGAAGCCAGGGACCAGACCGTTGGCTTTATCATGATCGTTCGGCTGCCACGTGCCGTCGATAACCTGCAGCATGCTTGGTTTTGGCGGCTGCGGGTAGGCGAAGAAGAAGATCGCGCTCGCCAGGTTCAGCCAGGTATCCGCCACCAGCTCAGGTTTATCCAGCAGGGTACGCACGTCGCCGTACATTGCTTCGGAGAACGGACCGTAGTTGTAGTTGTAGGACAGCTGCTTCGCGCCGCGACCGAAGTAGCTCAGGAAGTCGCCGTCTTTATCCTTACCGCACGGCCAGGTCTGGCCCTGCCATACTTTCGGGTCACATTCGCCGTTATAGCCGCCCTTTTGGCCTTCGCTCCAGCCCATTTCACGCACGTGGACCAGCGCCTGACGCCACTCGGCTTCCGGACGCCAGCTTTCGTGGCCGCCGGTTTCCTGGGCAAAGTGGGCAAACATGGTGGCCAGCTCTTTGCGGCAGATCGCATCGCTGTCGCGACCGTCGTTATAGGTCTTACACAGCGCCGGGAATTTACCTACGGCTTTCAGGAAGTTGCTGTAGGTATAGGCCTGAGCGCGCAGCGGGAAGAGATAATCCCAGTCGCTGGCCTTCACGATCCCTTCCACGCGCTTAACGTTGTCCGGGTTCGCCGCACGGCCTGGCTCAATCATTTCGACCTGCGCGTTATCAAGGGTCTGAATCGTCTCTTTAACGGAGGTCATCAGCGGGAAGTTAGTGAGCTCCTGCTCTTTCTTCGCCAGATCGCTGGCTTTCATGGTGTACGGCTCGCCGGTGGTCGCCTGCAAAGAGGCAGCCTGCGCCATAAAAGGTGCAACGCAAGCACCAGCAACAAGTACACTCAGTAACGTCCTTTTGTTCATTTCAATATTCCTGTTTCGTTAAGATTAAAAAAAGAATCCCGGTTTATGTATTAATCCATTAATAAATAAACCACAGACAGCTGTTTTCACTTTTCGAAGAACACCAAAAGGAATTCTTCAAAAATAAAAAACGTTAATAACGCGCTGCTAATTTCAATTCCTGATATTTTTTCCAGACTTTGTGTGCATACATCATACGCTGCGGATAGTTCTCTCTTTTTAATCCGGCGTTATAAGCCCCTACTGCTTCCCAGTTATAACCGTAGACCTTAATCATGTTTGAGAGAATCGACGCTCCCACCATAATTGAGGTACAGGGTTCGGCCATCAACCGATACTCATCAATGCCTTTTCTCTCAAGCTCCGTAAAGTGTGAGCTGTTTATTTGCATTAATCCGACATCGCGTGTGCCATCATGATTTTGCCCAACCGCATACGGGTTCATCCCCGATTCAACGTTAGCGATGGCGTACAGCAAATAAGGATCGACATGATAATAGTGCGCGGCGTTATTCCAACAGTTTGCCAGTGCGCCGTGGCTTATTATCAATAATAACAAGATGAACTTTTTCATTTTTACCTGCTGACATTTTCGGTTATTTCTCCTGGCCAACATCCTGTAAAATGAAGTTTGAATTGCTCCCCCCAATAAGGGGGAGCATTTATTGGGCTAGATTATTTGCAGTCTGTTGCTGCGCCTTCTTTTACCCATACATCGCTGTTAGCCGGGTTATCACCACGGGTCCACCATTTGGCACGGTAAACGCTGCCCTGGTAAGTGGTGGTATCACCGCCGTTATAGACCAGGTCAGAACGCCAGTTCATCTTCACGTTGCTCACCAGTTCCCATGCATCCACACCAAAGCCAGGCTGGTTGCCCTGCGTCCAGTACTTCGCTTTCCACACCAGATGGTCGAAGCTTACGGTATCGCCATTGTTGTAGATTTTGCTGGCATCCCACGCAGCATATTTGCTGGCGTTAGCATCGACAGGCGCGTCGCAGCTACCGGTTGCAGAACCTTCGTCAGATGGCGGAGTCACATCATCAGCCGGAGGGGTCACATCGTCAGCCGGAGGGGTCACCTCATCAGCCGGTGGCGTTACGTCAGCCGGTTTTGGATTCACAGTCACCTGCACGTTAGACTGCACGCTGGTTTTACCATCCGTCACAACAACGCTCAGCGTGTAAGAAGAGGTATTGTTCACCTCTGGCGCAGTGATGCGAACGTTAGCAGTATCGGTACCCGTTGCGTTCATATCAGCCGGTACGCTCCAGCTGTAGGTCAGCGCATCGCCATCAGGATCGGAGGCTTGTGCATGCAGAGAAATCGCTTCACCGGATTCAACGGTAACGGATTCCATGGCATTGATCACCGGAGCCTGGTTGGCCTTAGGCGCTTTGTTCACTACCTGTACGTCGATAGCGTTGCTCAACCCTTTCGCGTCGGTCACGGTCAGGCGGAACACCAGGTTCTGATCGCTGGTCACGGCCGGTACGCTGAAGCTGGCTTTCGCTTTGGTGCTGTTCGCCAGGGTCACGGTGGCGCCGGAAACCTGCGTCCATTTATAGGTCAGCGCATCGCCGTCCTGGTCGCTGGAGGCTGAGCCATCGAGCGTGACAGTCGCCGGGCCCGTTACCGTCATGTCGGTTGCAGAAGCGACCGGCGCATGGTTGGTTACAACCGGCTCAACAGGCGTAGAGCTGCCGCCCAGCAGGCTTTCGTTCATGGCATTCAGGATATCGCCGTTATCGGATTCGATAGACCATGCGAACAAACCACCCAGGTTTTTGTTCAGCACGTATTTGCCTTTCGCATTGACGGAACGGGCGTTATCGTATGTCACCAGCTCACCGGTGGATTTGTTGAACACGTACGGCGCTTCTGCTGCTTCGTCGTATTTGTATTCCCAGCCTGGTTTGCCCAGCATCTGGTTTACAATCTGACGGTAGTCAACAATACCGTTTTCCCATGTCCCTTTGATTGGACCCGTCGCGGTACCGGTGAATGGATTGTCACCCGTGTAACCGTGAACGCCGGTCCAGCCGCGGCCATACATGCCCGCACCGACGACGATCTTGCCAGGCTGAACGCCCTGCGCCAGCATCTCTTTCACTGCGTTATCGGTGGTGTAGTTGGTATCTGGTTTCCAGGACGCACCGTACAGCGCGGTCTGGTGACCCAAATCGGTATTACTCCACGCACCGTAGAAGTCGTAGCTCATCAGGAAGATATGGTCGATGTACTGCTGTGCGGTGTTGTAGTCCACGTCTTCGATCTTATCTTTACCTGCACCGATTGCCGTGGTCAGCTCGTAGGTACGGCCAGTTTCCGCAGACAGCTCGTTCAGCATCTGACGCAGGTCATGCATCAGCGCGGTGTAAGTCGCTTTGTCGGTCTGCGGGTTACCCAGCTTGGCGTTCTCACCGCCGCCGCCCGGGAATTCCCAGTCGATATCCACACCGTCGAATACTTTCCAGGTGGTCAGGAAGTCTTTAACGGACGCAACGAAGCGGTCGCGCAGCACTTTGTTATCCATCTGATAGAACGGGTCAGACAGAGTCCAGCCGCCTACGGATGGCAGGATTTTCAGATCAGGATGGGCTTTTTTCATCGCCATCAGCTGGCCGTAGTTGCCTTTGTACGGGTCGTCCCAGTTGCTTACGCCCTGCTGAGGTTTTTGCAGCGCAGCCCACGGGTCGTGGATCGCCACGGTGTAGTCCTGGCGGCCCTGACAGGCGCGTTTCAGAGACTCCAGCGCGCCGGAGGATTTGGCGCTGTCGTTAATGCCGTCGCCGCCACAGATTGGAATGAAGCCGTACAGCAGGTGGTTAATGTTCGCGACAGGAATTTTGTCTGCCGAGAAGTTACGGTCGTACACGCCCCACTCAGGGAAGTAAGCGCCAACCACTTTATCGGTGTGCTGCGCGAACGCTTTGTTGTTTTCCAGCAGCGGGGTGTTCAGAGGAAGCAGGTGGCTACCGTCGGTGTCCGCCACGATGATCAGCTTGCTGGCGCTCTTGGTGCAGCCGCTGTCGTTACACAGCTCAACCTGCTCCTGATAGCGTCCGCCTTTCTTCACTTTAAAGGTCGCAGAGCCTGCGGCACTACCCGCACCGGTCCAGACGGTTTTGCCGTCCAGCAAAACTTTTGCAGACGTTGGGGCATCGCCGCTCCAGACGTTCCACTCCACCTTCACGTCAACGCCATCTTTATGCACTTTGATGAGGTTGTTGTAGTCCTGTGCCGCCTGATCCACCTCTACCAGCGCAAACTTATCATTGCCTGATGTAATTGACGGTGTACCCGGCGCCGCTGCAAATACTGAGCTTGTTGCGGCTGCAACAAAAAGCGCCAGATATTTAGGCTTCATAAATTTCATTTTTTATTTCCTGATAAATTTATTCGTAACGTAATAATCCATGTCTTCCTTGAGAGCATGGAGTCTATTTGCGTAATGCGTATTTAACCAACCTGAAAACCGTGACAAAAAACGTCTTGCTGCGTTGTATTCCTCCATAAAAAGATACAAGCCCAAATTCCGTGTAGCTTATATCTTTTACGATACACTGAGCGCAAAGAGACATCCTTCTCTTCCACCGTCAAAAAAACTTATAAAAAAACTTGACCTGTATATTTAAAATATGAAAGCTAACTGCTGTCCAATAA
>NZ_JADBQN010000027.1:0-85542 GCF_014895915.1 Enterobacter cloacae complex sp. P13B | reverse complement strand
ATGTCCCCGGACTGTACAGTGGGAGAGGGCCGGGGTGAGGGCATCAGGCCGCACGTTTCCCGTTCTACAACGCATCCTCAATCACCCACACGCTGACGCTTCCCCCTTTACAGGTAAAGGTGCCTTCGCCATCCGCCGCGGTGGTGACCGTTTCTTCACGATTGCCGAGAAAATCACGCCACGTTTTGTTGCCGTAGTTTTCCCCCAGGCAAATTACCTTCTCGCCGTCGTCGCCGTTCGACATCACCACCACGCAGCCGGGATCGTCTTCCGTGCCGCTGCGGCTGAAGGCGATGCAGTTTGGATGGTCAAAAAAGAGCGTCTGCACGCCGTGGGCAAAACGCTGGCGGGCGAGGATCAGCTCGTGAAGCTGCTCAATCACCGGCATATCAATATGGTACGTTTCACCGTCCCCTCCCGTATCGTCATAGCTTGCGCCGAACAGATCCGGATAGAAGACGCTCGGCACGCCGTTTTCCCGCAGCAGGATCAGCGCGTACGCCAGCGGTTTAAACCAGGCTTCGACCGGGGCTTCCAGCGCCTGCAAGGGTTGAGTGTCGTGGTTCGCGACGAGGGTCACCGCATGGAACGGGTCGGCCTCCACCAGCGTGCCGGTGAAGATCTGGCTCATGTCGTAATCACGTCCCTGGCGCGACGCTTCGTGGAATTTCATCTGCAGCGGGGCATCAAACAGCATGGTTTTACCGTCGACCTGGTCAATATAGGCCTGCAGTTTATCCACCTCGTGAGACCAGTATTCCGCCACGATAAACAGCGGCTGTTCGGCGACTTCCTGAACGTGCTCAATCCACTCTTTGTAAAACCAGGCGGGAATATGCTTGACGGCGTCCAGACGAAAACCGTCGCAGCGTGTCTGTTCCATGACCCAGCGGGCCCAGTATTTGATCTCCTCGGTGACGGCGTGATTGCGAAAGTCGATGTTTTCGCCCATCAGGTAATCGAAGTTGCCCATCTCATCATCGACCTGGTCATTCCAGCCTTCGCCGGTGTAGTCGTTGACGATTTTAAAGATCCCGTCTTCATCCGGGTTTTCAATATGGTCGACGCCGCTAAAGCATTTGTAATCCCAGATAAACTGCGAATATTGCCCGGCGCGGGCGGGGAAGGTGTAGCGAGTCCAGGCCTCACACTCGATGATTTCATCATCAATTTGTGTACGGTCCTGTTCGTTCACGCGCTGCACGCGGACAGGCTCTTTCTCATCAGCCCCCATTTTGTGGTTCACCACCACGTCCAGCAGGACGGCAATCTCGTTGCTTTTGAGGGCGTCGATGGCTTCCAGCAGCTGCGCTTTGTCACCGTATTTCGTGGCGATACTGCCTTTCTGGTCAAACTCGCCGAGGTCAAACAGATCGTAAGAGTCATAGCCAACCGAATACCCGCCGGAAGCCCCTTTATACGCGGGCGGCAGCCAGATCATGTTGATGCCGATTTCATTAAGATTGGGGGCTAACGCCGTGACTTCTCGCCACAATTCACCGCCAGCGGGGTAATACCAGTGAAAGCATTGTAACAGGGTGGGGTTTTTCATCGTCCGTGCTCCAGAAGCCATATGGCAGACTTCTGGAGTATGGATGAAGAAATCATAATTGTGTGTCGCGGGTAACACTTTCTGGATAAAGAATATTCCCTGACAGCTTTCCATAGGTAGAGGTGATGGATTGCTGTTTGCCGGTTTGATCGATGAGATGCCTAAGCTCATCCATTCGAATTGCCAGTAACTCTTTGAGTTGACTTTCATTTTTGAGCACGTTTTCAAGCAAGAATCTGGCCTGTTCGATATGGGGCCGTGGTGCTGATGCTATTGGATTAAGCGAAATATTTTCAATAAGTTGAACATAAGTGATTTCTTGCGTGATGAGATCGTCCCACTGGCCTGCTTTAGCCAGCTTGAGCATTGAAAGGCTGAGATCATGTAGCGCCTGCCAGGCGCTAAGAGCAGAGTTGGGGTTGTTCATTAAAAATTATCCTGGTGAGAGGAGACATTAGAGCCAATTTGTTTCCACGCGTCAGCAATGTTATTCAATAAGTCCTCAACTTCGACAATTGCCCCTTCGTCATTACGTAAATTAGCGTGTAACAGACGACGAATCATATAGTCATAAAGTGCTGCAAGGTTCGCAGAAAGCGGACCTTCAATCTCCATGTTCAAACCAGCCTTCAACCCGTTGTCGATGATATTTATCGCTTTCGACAAAGCTTCACCTTTTTCGGCAACACGACCCTCGTTGAGAAAAAGCCGAGCACGGACAAGGGCACTGAGTGCCCCGTCAAAAAGCATGGTCACAAGTTGGTGCGGATTTGCACTCATTACCGCACTTTCAAGACCGATTTGTTGATATGCACGCGCACCAATTTGTGAGTACATGATTATTCCTTAACTGCTGGACGAACTAAATTGCTGTTTCAGATAGGTGGATGTATTGTTCATTTTGCTCATCAACGTATCCAGATTCGTGAATTGCGCCTTATATCGCGCCATTGTGGCTTCTATATTTGCTTCCATCGCGTCATAGCGTTGATCAAGCGTTTTAAGCGTCGTGTTTATACCGTCAGTCGCATTCTTGATAATCCCTTCTTTACCCGCGGTCGTGCTTAACATGTTTGTGAGCATCGTGCCCATTTGTGTCGCAAGGCCGGTTGCTTTCCCATCACCGGCAAAATATTCCTGTACCGCTTCTGGATTATCCGTTAACGCTTTGCTCAATTTGGTCGAGTCAATCTTAAGATTGCCTAACGAACCGTCGGCCCCCGTCGCGGTATCTTGCGTGACACCCAGCTGAGCCAGGATTGCATAAGAGCCTGACTGCACCTCAGTTAATAATCCGCGTAGCTGAGATTGCACCGAGCGTACCGTGCTATCGCCAATTAACGCGCCGTTATTTGCAGACTGGCTTTCACCGGCATCAACCTTTATATATTTGGTGACGGATGTAATGGTCGACTGTAAAGCATTATAGGCAGTTACCCAGTCAGTTATGGCTTTTTGAGTGGTGTCAGCAGCACGAGTAATATCCAGATTTTCACTGCTCGTGCTCTCATTTTTAAGACTCAGGGTAATACCCGGCAGGGCATCAGTAATCGTGTTAGTTGAACGCTCAATCGTGATGTCGTTGATAATAACTTGCGAATTTTTGGATGCCGTCTGTTGATTCATCACGCCTGTGTGAGTTGAAGAATCATATCCAATGATATTTTGTAATGTGCTGTCGCCCGAGACGCTCACCGTCATATCATTTGCTGTACCAGATGTTTTAGAGGTCAGCATTAAAGTGTAGTCACCGTCTTTCGCTTTAATGACGGTAGCAGTAACGTTCCCGTTCGCTTTGTTGATCGCGCTGGCGATTCCATTTAATGAGGTATCGGAATCACCGAGCGTAACGGTCAGCGGCGTTGTCGAGCCGGCTTGTGCAATGGTTATCGTACGAGTTCCACCCGTTGTTGCGCCTAACTGCGAGGTCGCGCTAGCCTGACTCGCAGTAGTCAGTACCTGTGCTTTTGCCAGCGATTTAACCTGAACGGTATAGCTGCCGACGGTGGCTCCCGTTGCCGTGGTTGCCGTAAAGGAGGCATTGGTCGATCCGACTGCTGTTGCGTTCCATGTGTCAGTTTTAGAGAGTGCTGCAGTGGCGGTATTGAGCGTTTGCATCGCACTTTGCAGCTTACTGAATGCGCTGAGCTGCGCATTATAAGAGGTTTGCTGATTCGTTATTGTTGTTAATTTTGTTTTTTCAGCGGTTTCAAGGTTAGTGTAGAGCGTCTGTAAGTCCAAACCTGAGCCGACGCCAAGACTACTGATTGTTGCACTTGCCATTAGATTGTTTCCTTTAGTCAATGGTAGTTTCAGCTAGTTATCGGCGAGAGGAGAAAATAGTTTAATCATTAGTTGATAAAATTATCGGCAGAATAAGCGGCATTCCTTTCGGCATATACCCTCTTTGTTATCGGTAGGAAGGATGCAGTTCGGGGATATTTCTTCTTACAATAAAAGGCTGAACGCCAGTAGAAATCGTGGTTTTTTACCATGCTGATGAATATTTTTCATTTAAAATCAGTTAATTAAAAAAAACTCAATGAAAATTCTAAAGTCTTCATGACGTTCGTCGATAACCTTTTTGACGGTGAGAGACGCCGTGAGTGTTAAGCACCGACCCTAGAATCCAATTTGAAGGAATTAAAATATGTCAGTAATCAATACTAACCTGTTATCCCTGTCTACTCAGAACAACCTGAATAAATCTCAGTCTGCTCTGGGTACTGCGATTGAGCGTCTGTCTTCTGGCCTGCGTATCAACAGCGCGAAAGACGATGCTGCTGGTCAGGCGATTGCTAACCGCATGAATTCACAGATCAAGGGCATGACTCAGGCTGCTCGTAACGCCAACGATGGCATCTCTATGATTCAGACTGCTGAAGGCAACCTGAACGAAATTAACACCAACTTGCAGCGTATCCGTGAACTGTCTGTACAGGCAGCAAACGGCACCAACCAAGATACTGACATGGCCTCTATCAATACCGAGATCAACCAGCGTCTATCTGAAATTGACCGTATCGCAGGTGCTGCGAACTTCAACGGTAAAAACCTGCTGGATGGTTCTCAGAGCGGCGGCGTAACCATTCAGGTTGGTGCGAACACTAAAGCCGGTGATACCATCAGCATCGGCTCTGATTCTCTGATCAATGCTAAACTGAGCTCCCTGGCATCGGGTACTGCACTTTCTGGCGGTACTGCAGCAATTAGCGACAACGCCACTGCAAAAGCGGTTATTGATGCAGTTGATACTGCTCTTAAAGGTATCGACGGCGCGCGTAGCAACCTGGGTGCAATGCAAAACCGTTTCGAATCTACAGTTAACAACCTGAACAACTCAGTGACTAACCTGTCTGCTGCACAGTCTCGTATCCAGGATGCTGACTACGCAACCGAAGTGTCTAACATGTCACGTGCACAGATCCTGCAACAGGCTGGTACTTCTGTACTGTCTCAGGCAAACCAGGTTCCTCAGGCAATGCTGTCTCTGCTGCGTTAATTCTTACGCCCTTGATATTTCAAAACCCGGCGTTGCCGGGTTTTTGTTATATTGCCTCACTCCACTTTTATGTTGATAGACTTGAAAATATTATGCGCAAAATTTTACTTACCATTGACAGGTTCGAACACTACGGTCAACACGAGAGTATATTTTTTGATTTGATAGAATATTTTCATCGTCATAACTGGCAGGTCGATGTTGTTGCCAAAACAACGGGTCGGTATTGGCTCAACAATTTAAATGTCATAAATGAAAATAAAAACATTCGGTTATTGGAACAACCCAATGGTAAGTTGCATGCTTCCTACGACCTGATGTGGATATTTAACGGCTATATCCCGGCCGTACTGAATACGACTTTTATGCGAGGAGATTGTGTTTCCAGGGTCTTCTTTCATCATTTTTACAGCTATGCTGACTATGATTTACCCTATGGCGCAGATGCTGAAAATGCGCTTTCTAGCACCAGTTTTGCCTGCTCAACCGCCAGCTATGTCCGCTTAGTTGAAAAGGGCATTAAACAACCGCGGATCAAGATTTTTCCGCTTACCATTAATAATCAATTTTCTTCTGCCGGAAGGGTCTTCACAGATAAACTCGAAAAAGCACTGCTGATTTCTACTGGTTATAATAAGAATTTAGTGGAGCTTATTGAGTTATTCAAGACCAAAAATATTGAACTAGATTATTATAATCTGGACTCTGCGCCTGGCCCCGTAACCCCAGAATTGCTGTCACAATATCAGCTAATTATTGGCGATGAAGCGCGCGCTGTATATGCCATGAGTATGGGGTTGCCGGTTGTGATATCAGACGGTATTTCCTCGCATGGTTATCTAACAGAAGCAAATCTGTTGGAACGAACTGATTATCATTTTGCACTGACAGGTGCTTCCAAAATTGTTAACCAAAACCGCTGGGTCAAAGAAATCCTTGACGGTTACCCGCAGGCAGCCTGCTGGGCCTGGGAATACCGGGCTGAAGCAAACGCGCAATTTTCTTTAGACACCTGCGTAGGCAAGATACTGGATCGTTTACCTGCGCCGAAAAAACTACAAATTTCGCAGGAACAGCACAGTAACCTTGAATTTCATCGTAAGGTTATGGACAGTTTTGGGGAAGAAACAACGCGATCGGTGAGTAGTTGGATAAATGAAAGAAAACCAACTCCGCTGCGTTCCGCTATTATAGGGACTTTGCTTCAGTCTTTCCCTACCTGTGCCAGTATTACTGTCATAATTATTGATCGCGAAGGCGATCGAAATAAGCTGCGTGCGAGTTTGCTTTCTGTTAATAACCAAACACTAAGTGCCGACGCAATCATCGTAGTAGGAAAACTGCCATCATTTGATATTAACGATTGCCCGACAATACGCTTCGTGGATAATCTCAACCGGGCGGTGGATGAAATCACGTCAACTAATCTGCTCATTATGGACTCGGGCAATACTCTGGAAGAGCATGCGCTACTTACCTGTGCCGAGTTTACGATGCGTGATCCCCGGCGGGAACTTTGGTATTTTGACGAGCTCGTTATACGTAATGATGATGAAGATGGCTTAATTCTGAAGCCGGAATGTGATATAGATATGCTGCGTGCACATCCTTACATCGGTTCCAGTGTCTTTGTTTCAAAAGATGCAGTAAGTCGCCACAATGACTTTAATACTGACTATCAGTATTTGAGTCATATCGATATTTGTTGGAAATTAATTGAAGAAAAAGGTCCTCTCGTAATCGGCCATATTCCTGAGGCGTTGATCTCCGGGACCATCAGCATTAGTGAGTGGTGTAAAAATCCCGCCATCATGGATGAAATGAAAATCATCACTGCCGCGCATCTTTCACGCTGTGGCATACATGCAAAGATCGTAGCTGGCGAAGAGCCTGGCGTTCAGTTCGTGATGTATCAACTTCCAGCCATCGCAAAGGTGTCGGTGATTATTCCAACACGGGACCGTCTGGTGTTACTCCAGCGGTGTATAGACTCTCTGATGGAGAAAACGGCGTACCATCTGTATGAAATTATTATTGTTGATAATGGTTCTACTGATGAAGATGCGAGAAAGTACTTGGACCAGCTTGAGTCCATGCAGTTGGCGCAAATTAAAGTTCTGCGCTGGGATGCGGCGTTTAACTTTGCCTCTATCAACAACTATGCCAGCCGTTATGCAACAGGTGAATACCTGTTGTTTATGAATAATGATATTGAAATTAATGAAGGCAACTGGATGGGGGCATTGCTCGAACTCGCTCAACGCCCGGAAGTCGGTATAGTAGGTAGTAAACTTGTCTATCCTGATGGCACGCTGGAGCATGGTGGGTATATCACGGGCATCAATGACGGCGTGACTGTCTGTGGGAGAGGAAGCTCTCAGGAAGAAAGCGGCTTTCTTAGCCGGTTGAAGATCCCTCGGGGCGCTCATGCAGTAAGTGCGGCTTGCATGATGATGCGTAAAGAAGTATTTGATGAGCTTGGCGGATTCGATGAAGAGAATTTCCCGATCTACTACGCTGACGTTGATTTGGCATTAAAAGCAAAAGCGCAAGGTTATATCACCTTGTGGACACCTTTTAGCAGCGTTAAGCACCTTGGCGGAGCTTCGCGTTTGTTCCCAGAAAAATTTTCAGTCGCTACTCATGCGGATGAAGCATGTCATGATGCGCTACTTGATAAATGGGGAGCAGAACTGGCACGTGATCCTTATTATAATTCTAATATGAACCGTCTCGGGTCGACATTCAGCCTAAATACACGTATGTCGCGCTTACCGAATGCGCTGCCAGGAAGGCCGTTACCTGTGATCATGGGGACCCACATTAACTGGACAGGATGTGGTAATTATCGCGTCATTAAACCTCTTCATGCACTTCAGCAAGAGCTGAAAGCTGATGGTGGATTGATCTTGGGACTGCCAACGGTGATGGAAGTGGCCCAATTCCAGCCCGATCGACTGATTCTTGAAGTACCTATTGCTGATGATATTCCTCAGACAGTAAAACGCTATCGTCAGGTCTGTAATGCCAAAATTATTATGGAATTTGATGATTACTATTTAGACGTCCCGGAGAAAAATATTTTCAGGGAGAATGTGCCAAAAGACATTCAGAATCGCCTGAGTTCAGCCCTTGCTCTGGCCGACTGGGTTGTTGTTTCGACTGAGCCGCTGGCTGAAGCTTATTCTCGTTTCCATTCGGATATCCGTGTGGCAAAAAATCGTCTGGATATGGAACTGTGGGGAACCCTCAAGTCTGCTAAACGTTGTGGCAAAAAACCTCGTGTAGGCTGGGCAGGAGGCTCGAGCCATACGGGCGATCTTGAAATATTGTTACCTATCATTCATGAATTACAGGATGAAGTGGAATGGGTGTTTATGGGGATGAAACCTGCAGGTGTCAATTGTGAATTCCATTTACCTGTACCTTTTGAACATTATCCGCAAAAGTTGAGTGAACTTGATCTTGATCTGGCATTGGTCCCGCTTGAACAGAATCGGTTCAATGAATGTAAAAGTAATCTTCGTCTCTTAGAACTGGGAAGTTGTGGATTCCCCATTATCTGCACCGATATCGAACCCTATCGCTGTGGCCTGCCCGTTCATCGGGTAAAAAATACCCCCAGTGCGTGGATTTCTGCTGTTCGTGAGCATATTTACGACAGGAATGCACTTAATAAGGCTGGGGAACAACTGCGCAACGCAGTACACCGAGACTGGATGCTAAGAGAGAGTGGTCTGGATGATTGGCAACGTGCCTGGATAGGCTAATGCTTGTACCCAAGTGGGAAAGCGTCAGAAACTGGCGGTGTCTGAAACGAAGAATAGGTAAATGATGTATGTATCAGGGTGAAAAAATTGGTGTGGGGATCGTCACTTTTAATCGTAAAGACGGTTTGCTTAAACTATTTAACTCTCTGCCGCGCCAATATATTGATGAACTGGTTATTATTAATGACGGACAACATTATCCTGAGTATTCAGGTCTTGATTGTTGTTATATTTTGAATGAGGAAAATCTCGGGGTCGGGTGCAGCAAAAATCGGGCCCTGTCATATCTGCAAGAAAAAGGCGTTGACCACTATTTTCTTATTGAGGATGACGTTTTTGTTAAACGGGATGATGTTTTTCTTCGCTATATTGAAATGGCCCGACTCACAGGCATACAACATTTTAATTTTAGTCAGCATGGGTTACTGAATGTTAATCCACAGGGACAGCCACTCGTGCGAATGCGGTGCGATTATGCAAGTGAAAAACTATTTATGTTCCCTTCCTGCGTGGGAGCATTTAGTTACTACACTGCATTGGCGCTCGATACAGTGGGTCTGATGGACGAACGTTTCTATAATGCTCTTGAGCATGTTGATCATACTATTGCGATTATTGATGCTGGCATGCATCCTCCGTTCGGTTATTTTGCAGACATCGCAGACTCACAAGATTATATTGGTGATGAAGGATGGAGTACTAAGCAATCCACAATTTCAGGCGAACTCACTTTCAGGGCGATAGTGACAGTGGCTTTGCAACGTTTTAAACAAAAGCGTGGTCTCATGCCTACTGATATTACTATTGAGAATACAAAAAAAGTCACTCGGCAATTGGGAAAAATCTATAAAAAATATGCAGTTAGTCATTAAAGAGTGCATTATAACATTCAGCAAGCCAGTTGCGGAAAAACCACTGGCTGCTGTTTTTCCTGATCTAATCTCAAAATAACCCCCCATTTCACCCATTATTCATCCAATTGAACGCCCTGCAGAATCGGATAATCATGCCGATAACTCAACTAACGCAGGGCTGTTTATCGTGAATTCACTCTATACCGCTGAAGGTGTAATGGATAAACACTCGCTGTGGCAGCGTTATGTCCCGCTGGTGCGTCACGAAGCATTGCGCCTCCAGGTGCGTTTGCCGGCGAGCGTGGAACTTGACGATCTGCTACAGGCGGGCGGTATCGGGTTATTGAATGCAGTTGACCGATACGACGCTCTGCAAGGAACGGCATTTACGACTTACGCAGTTCAGCGTATTCGTGGTGCGATGCTGGACGAGCTGCGCAGCCGCGACTGGGTGCCGCGCAGCGTTCGCCGCAACGCGCGCGAAGTGGCGCATGCGATGGGGCAGCTGGAACAGGAACTGGGACGCAACGCAACGGAAACCGAAGTGGCGGAACGTCTTGGCATTGCTGTTGAAGAGTATCGTCAGATGTTGCTCGATACCAATAATAGCCAACTCTTCTCCTATGACGAGTGGCGCGAAGAGCATGGCGATAGCATCGAGCTGGTGACGGACGAGCACCAGCAGGAAAACCCGTTACACCATTTAATGGAAGGGAATTTACGCCAGCGCGTAATGGAAGCGATTGAAGCTCTGCCCGAGCGCGAACAGCTGGTGTTGACCCTTTATTACCAGGAAGAGCTTAATCTCAAAGAGATTGGCGCGGTTCTGGAGGTGGGGGAGTCGCGGGTTAGCCAGCTGCACAGCCAGGCCATTAAACGCTTACGAACCAAACTGGGTAAGTTATAGGTGATCCAATCACCCGAAAAATGCCGCACAACGTATTGACAACCAGGAGTTATCATGACGGTGCAGCAATCTAAAAGACGGCCTTTAAGCCGCTACCTGAAAGACTTTAAACACAGCCAGACGCATTGCGCCCACTGTAACAAATTACTCGATCGTATCACGCTGGTTCGCCGGGGCGAGATCGTGAATAAAATCGCTATCTCTCGCCTCGACACGTTAATGGATGAAGCCGCGTGGCTCGAAGAGCAAAAAGAGTGGGTGGCGCTTTGCCGTTTCTGTGGCGATCTCCACTGCAAAGAGCAAAGCGACTTCTTCGATATCATCGGCTTCAAACAATTCCTGTTTGAACAAACGGAGATGAGCCACGGCACCGTGCGCGAATATGTGGTTCGCCTGCGCCGTCTTGGGCAGCATCTGAGCGTTAACAATATCTCTCGCGATCTGCTGAAGACCGGTTATCTGGATGAAAATCTGGAGCCGTGGCTGCCTGCAACCAGCACCAACAACTACCGTATTGCGCTGCGCAAGTATGCGCAATATAAGGTGCAAATGCCGGGTTCCGTGAAGCAGAAAGCGCTCGCCGGAACAACTTCTGATATATATTAAAAAAGAATAAGATGTAGCGCAGTCGCCTTTGACGTTGCAGGCGATTTCTCTACACTACGTAAAAATTCCACTATATCGGGGTATTTATGAAATTTGCACTTCTGGGTCGTCAGGCGCTGATGGGTGTTATGGCCGTCGCGCTGGTTGCGGGCATGAGCGTGAAAACGTTCGCCGCAGAAAACCTGCTGAATAAAGTAAAAGAGCGCGGTACGCTGCTGGTCGGGCTGGAAGGAACCTATCCTCCGTTCAGCTTCCAGGGCGATGACGGCAAGCTGACCGGTTTTGAAGTGGAATTTGCAGAAGAACTGGCGAAGCACCTCGGCGTTAAAGCCTCCCTGAAACCGACCAAATGGGACGGTATGCTGGCGTCACTGGATTCAAAACGCATTGACGTGGTGATTAACCAGGTGACCATTTCTGACGAGCGTAAGAAGAAGTATGACTTCTCCACGCCGTACACCGTGTCCGGTATTCAGGCGCTGGTGAAGAAAGGTAACGAAGGCTCCATTAAATCCGCTGCCGATCTGAAAGGCAAAAAAGTCGGCGTCGGTCTGGGAACTAACTACGAAGAGTGGCTGCGCCAGAACGTTCAGGGCGTGGACATCCGCACCTATGATGATGACCCGACGAAATATCAGGACCTGCGCGTAGGCCGTATCGACGCCATTCTGGTTGACCGTCTGGCCGCTTTGGATCTGGTGAAGAAAACCAACAATACCCTGGCAGTAGCGGGTGATGCGTTCTCTCGTCAGGAATCCGGCGTGGCCGTCCGTAAAGGCAACGAGGATCTGGTGAAAGCCATTGATTCCGCGATTGCTGACATGCAGAAAGACGGCAGCCTGAAGGCGCTGTCTGAGAAGTGGTTCGGGGCAGACGTCACCAAATAAGTCGGTGACCTGGAAAAAAGGCGCTTTTAAAAGCGCCTTTTTTATTTCTTACGCGTCTGCGTGCATAATGAAAAATATCACATTTTGTCTGAGTTACCGGAGAGTCCATGTCACTACAGGATTTAACGCGCTTTCCCCGTCTGGAGTTTATCGGTGCGCCGACGCCGCTGGAGTACCTGCCGCGATTTTCTGATTATCTGGGACGCGATATTTTTATTAAGCGCGATGACGTGACGCCGATGGCGATGGGGGGCAATAAGCTGCGCAAGCTGGAGTTTCTGGCGGCTGACGCGCTGCGCGAAGGCGCGGATACGCTTATTACTGCCGGGGCCATTCAGTCCAACCATGTTCGTCAGACGGCCGCCGTGGCGGCAAAACTCGGGCTTCACTGCGTGGCTCTGCTGGAAAACCCGATTGGCACGCGGGCTGAAAACTATCTGTCCAACGGTAACCGTCTGCTGCTGGATCTGTTTAACGTGCAGGTGGAGATGGTGGATGCGTTGACCGACCCGACCGCGCAGCTCGATGAGCTGGCGACGCGTCTGGAAGCGCAGGGTTTCCGCCCCTACGTTATTCCCGTCGGCGGTTCGAACGCGCTGGGCGCGCTGGGCTATGTGGAAAGCGCGTTGGAAATCGCCCAGCAGTGCGATGGCGCCGTTGGCCTCTCGTCGGTCGTTGTCGCCTCCGGAAGCGCGGGCACGCATGCCGGGCTGGCGGTGGGGCTGGAACAGCTTCTGCCGGATGTCGAGCTGATTGGCGTGACGGTTTCCCGCAGCGTCGCGGACCAGAAGCCAAAAGTAGTGGCGCTGCAACAGGCGGTGGCAGAGCAGCTGGAGCTGAAGGCCAGGGCCGAGATCCTGCTCTGGGATGACTATTTTGCGCCGGGCTACGGTACGCCTAATGAAGAGGGGATGGAAGCCGTTAAGCTGCTGGCGCGCCTTGAAGGTATACTGCTCGATCCGGTCTATACGGGTAAAGCGATGGCCGGGCTTATCGATGGCATTGCGCAGAAACGCTTTAAGGATGAAGGGCCGATTTTATTTGTGCACACCGGCGGGGCGCCCGCGCTGTTTGCTTATCATCCTCATGTCTAAAAATCAGGTCGAAAAATAATAATGCAAGAAAGTATTCAACTGGTTATTGATTCCCTGCCATTCCTGCTGAAAGGTGCGGTATTCACGCTACAGCTCAGTATCGGCGGGATGTTCTTCGGTCTTGTGCTGGGCTTTGTACTGGCCTTAATGCGCATGTCGCCCATCCTGCCGGTACGCTGGCTGGCGCGCTTTTATATTTCCGTGTTTCGCGGTACGCCGCTTATCGCTCAGCTCTTTATGATCTACTACGGTTTACCGCAGTTCGGCATCGAGCTCGATCCGATCCCGGCGGCGATGATTGGCCTGTCGCTTAACACGGCGGCCTATACCTCCGAAACCCTGCGCGCGGCGATCTCGTCGATTGATAAAGGCCAGTGGGAAGCGGCGGCCAGTATCGGGATGACGCCGTGGCAGACGCTGCGTCGCGCCATTCTGCCGCAGGCAGCGCGGGTAGCGCTTCCGCCGCTGAGCAACAGCTTCATCAGCCTGGTAAAAGATACCTCTCTGGCGGCAACCATCCAGGTGCCGGAGCTGTTCCGTCAGGCGCAGCTCATTACCTCGCGCACCCTTGAAGTTTTCACCATGTATCTGGCCGCCTCGCTGATCTACTGGGTGATGGCGACGGTGTTGTCTGCTCTGCAAAACTACTTTGAAAACCAGCTTAACCGCCAGGAGCGTGATCCAAAATGAGTGCAATTGACGTCAAAAACCTGGTGAAAAAATTCCACGGGCAAACGGTGCTCCACGGCATCGACCTAGAAGTTGAGCAGGGAGAAGTCGTGGCGATTATTGGGCCGAGCGGGTCGGGGAAAACCACGCTGCTGCGTAGTATCAACCTGCTTGAGCAGCCGGAAGGGGGCACCATTCGGGTTGGGGAGATAACGATTGATGCCGGTAAATCCATCAGCCAGCAGAAAGGGTTGATTCGCCGCCTGCGTCAGCATGTTGGCTTTGTGTTCCAGAGCTTCAATCTATTCCCGCACCGCACGGTGCTGGAAAATATTATTGAAGGACCGGTCATTGTAAAAGGTGAGCCCAAAGAGGAAGCGACGGCACGCGCCCGCGAGTTGCTCGCCAAAGTCGGGCTGGCAGGGAAAGAGACCAGCTATCCGCGCCGCCTGTCGGGCGGGCAGCAGCAGCGCGTGGCCATCGCGCGCGCGCTGGCGATGCGCCCTGACGTGATCCTGTTTGATGAACCGACCTCCGCGCTCGATCCAGAACTGGTGGGTGAGGTGCTGAACACCATCCGCCAGCTGGCGCAGGAAAAACGCACGATGGTTATCGTGACCCATGAAATGAGCTTTGCGCGCGACGTGGCGGACAGAGCCATCTTTATGGACCAGGGGCGGATTGTGGAGCAGGGACCGGCGAAAAGCTTATTTGCTAACCCTCAGCAACCGCGAACCCGTCAGTTCCTGGAAAAATTCCTTATGCAGTAGCATTTATGTACTCATTTGCTCCAGAAAGTTCTTCTGGAGCAAATAATTCTCGCTCATCGCCTTAAATGGTGTTCTTTTATTCTACCCGAACAGAATAATCCTTATCCATAGCACAGTTAATTGTGCTAGTGCCGATATTTTGTAGTTAGAAATAAGTTTTATGTGTTAGGTTATATTCACCATAATAATGATTATCTTTTCAGAGGCTTCTTTTAGTAAGTATGAAGGATTCAGACTTTTTCACCTGGCGACGGGATTGCTCCCTGCGGTTTCAGGAATTGACCTGTGCTGCCGAGGTATATCATGAACTTCAGCGACAAACTCAGGCGCTGGAATTCGATTACTACTCACTCTGTGTGCGCCATCCGGTGCCGTTTACGCGGCCTAAAATTGCTGTGCATGCCACTTATCCGCAACAGTGGCTGGCGCAATATCAATCAGAGAACTATTTCACCATCGATCCGGTGCTAAAGCCGGAGAATTTCATTCAGGGGCATTTACCCTGGACGGACGAATTATTTGCGGATGCTCAGGAATTATGGCATGGGGCGCAGGACTTCGGTCTACGTTCGGGAATAACGCAGTGTCTGATGCTGCCTAATCATGCGCTCGGCTTCCTCTCTGTTTCCCGTACTCGCGCGCAGGAAGGACCGTTTGCCGGCGAGGAAATAGAGTTGCGGCTGCAGATGCTGGTGCAAATGGCATTAACCGCGCTGCTGCGTTTTGAAGATAAGATGGTTATGCCGCCTGAGATGAAATTCAGCAAACGCGAACGAGAAATTCTGAAATGGACCGCGGAAGGGAAGACGTCGGCGGAAATAGCCATCATTCTCTCTATTTCAGAGAATACGGTTAACTTCCATCAGAAGAATATGCAGAAAAAATTTAATGCGCCAAACAAGACGCAGATTGCCTGTTATGCGGCGGCTACGGGACTGATCTGATTAGAGAGTACGTTCTGCGTGACAGACGAGTGGACGGCTGAATGCACTGCATCCAGCCGTTTTTTGTTACTGGCGGTACGCTTGTTTGATTTGCTTAACGGTGTTAGCAAATACGGCCGATTCCGCCTGGTCTTCCATCTGCGCGATTTGTTTTTCCATTTTAATGATCACACGACCAGCATCAGCCTGGCCCATCGCCTGCAGCATCAGCGTTAGCAGCGCTTTCAGGCAGTTTACTTCCTGTGCCAGTTCCTGGTTATTCTCCGCAGTGGCAAATTCAGGTGTGCTCATTTATTTTCCTCATTATTAAACGGCGCTAAAGCGCGACGACGAAAGTCAAGGCGGCGGAGTATACCACAAGCTGCAGCAAAAAATGCAGCGGTTGTTTTTCGTACTTTTACGCCAGTGTTTATTTGCGTAAACAGAGCCAGCCGGTAAACTGATGCTCTGGTACGGCTATTAATTGTTTGCGCCTGGTTTACTCGCCGTTAATTATTGTTACAAAAATTGAGAACAGTTTTTCCGCGAGGAAAGCGTGCAAGCTTTTTGTAACTTTTTGAATACAGATGCTTAAAAATTGCCGCAAAAGCTCTGATGGCAAGGGCTCTCTTTCCATGGACTGTACAGGCTAATTTCCAAAAACGAGAGCAAAATCGAATAGCCGATTTTTTAACGTTTTAATCTTGTGATGAAAACCGTTAATATAAGCCAAATTATCACTCAGTAGCGTTATCCCTATTCTGGAGACATTTCCTTTGATCAACGTCCTTCTTGTTGATGACCACGAACTGGTGCGCGCAGGGATACGACGCATTCTTGAAGATATTAAAGGTATAAAAGTTGCCGGTGAGGCGTGCTGTGGGGAAGATGCCGTAAAATGGTGCCGCACAAACTCGGCCGATGTGGTGCTGATGGATATGAATATGCCCGGTATCGGTGGCCTTGAGGCAACACGCAAAATCGCGCGTACCTTTGTTGATACAAAAGTCATCATGCTGACCGTGCATACTGAAAATCCGCTTCCCGCGAAGGTGATGCAGGCGGGGGCAGCCGGTTACCTCAGCAAAGGCGCCGCACCGCAGGAGGTCGTCAATGCTATCCGTTCTGTATTTGCCGGGCAGCGTTACATTGCCTCCGACATTGCGCAGCAGATGGCGCTGAGCCAGATCGAACCCGAGAAAACGGAATCACCGTTTGCCAGTTTGTCTGAGCGTGAATTGCAGATTATGCTGATGATCACCAAGGGTCAGAAAGTGAATGAGATCTCAGAGCAGCTGAATCTCAGCCCGAAAACGGTCAACAGCTATCGTTATCGTATGTTCAGTAAACTGAACATTCATGGTGATGTTGAACTGACTCATCTGGCCATCCGGCATGGTTTATGTAACGCGGAGACGTTGTTAAGTCAGTGAGTGATGTATTCGATTCAAAAGCATTTCTGAAAACCGTAACCAGCCAGCCAGGCGTCTATCGGATGTATGACGCTGGCGGTACGGTTATCTATGTGGGGAAGGCCAAAGATCTTAAAAAGCGTCTTTCCAGCTATTTCCGCAGTAACCTTGCCTCCCGTAAGACCGAAGCGCTGGTCTCACTCATTCAGAATATTGATGTCACCGTGACGCATACCGAGACGGAAGCGCTACTGCTTGAGCACAACTATATTAAGCTTTACCAGCCGCGCTATAACGTGCTGCTGCGGGACGACAAATCCTATCCGTTTATCTTTCTGAGTGGTGACACCCATCCGCGTCTGGCGATGCACCGCGGCGCAAAACACGCGAAAGGGGAATATTTCGGTCCCTTCCCGAATGGCTATGCCGTGCGGGAGACGCTGGCGCTGCTGCAAAAAATCTTCCCGATCCGCCAGTGTGAAAACAGCGTCTACCGCAACCGCTCGCGCCCGTGTTTACAGTACCAGATTGGGCGTTGCCTTGGCCCCTGTGTTGCCGGGCTGGTCAGTGAAGACGAGTATGCGCAGCAGGTAGAGTATGTACGCCTGTTCTTAGCTGGCAAAGACGATCAGGTTTTAACCCAGCTGATCGCCAGAATGGAAAAAGCCAGCGCCGCACTTGAGTTTGAAGAGGCTGCGCGGATCCGCGACCAGATCCAGGCGGTGCGCAGAGTCACTGAGAAACAGTTTGTCTCAAATACCGGCGACGATCTCGACGTTATTGGCGTGGCCTTCGACGCCGGCATGGCCTGCGTGCATGTGCTGTTTATTCGCCAGGGCAAAGTGCTCGGCAGCCGCAGCTATTTCCCGAAGGTGCCTGGCGGCACCGAGCTGGGTGAAGTGGTGGAAACCTTTGTTGGCCAGTTTTATCTTCAGGGCAGCCAGATGCGTACGCTGCCCTCGGAGATCCTGCTCGATTTTAGCCTCGATGATAAAACCCTGCTGGCCGATTCGCTCTCTGAACTGGCGGGGCGCCGGGTCAATGTTCAAACCAAACCGCGCGGCGACCGTGCACGCTATCTGAAGCTGGCGCGGACCAACGCGGCGACGGCGCTCACCACTAAACTGTCCCAGCAATCGACGGTGAGCCAGCGTTTAACCGCGCTGGCGACGCTCCTGAAGTTGCCGGAAGTGAAGCGAATGGAATGTTTCGATATCAGCCATACGATGGGTGAGCAGACGGTGGCGTCCTGCGTGGTATTTGACGCCAACGGCCCGCTGCGCGCCGAGTATCGCCGCTATAACATCACCGGCATCACGCCGGGTGATGACTATGCTGCCATGAATCAGGTGCTGCGCCGTCGCTACGGTAAAGCGATTGAAGAGAGCAAGATCCCGGACGTGATTCTTATCGACGGTGGGAAAGGGCAGCTAGGTCAGGCGAAAGCGGTATTCGAGTCGCTCGACGTTGAGTGGGACAAAAACCATCCGCTGCTGTTAGGCGTGGCAAAAGGGGCCGATCGAAAGGCCGGTCTGGAAACGCTGTTTTTTGAGCCGGAAGGTGAGGGCTTCAGCCTGCCGCCGGACTCCCCGGCGCTGCACGTCATTCAGCATATTCGCGATGAATCACACGATCACGCCATCAGCGGCCACCGCAAAAAACGGGCGAAGGTCAAAAACACGAGCACGCTTGAGACTATTGAGGGCGTTGGGCCAAAACGCCGCCAGATGCTGCTGAAGTATATGGGCGGATTGCAAGGATTACTCAACGCCAGTATGGAGGAAATTGCAAAAGTGCCGGGTATTTCGCAAGGGCTGGCAGAAAAGATCTACTACTCGTTGAAACATTGAGGGCTCTGTAGCAACATAGAGCTAAATTTTACTGACAACAAATAGTTACCGTCACTATGCAATATAATATCCCTACGTTGCTCACTCTCTTTCGTGTTGTACTCATTCCGTTCTTTGTGCTGGCGTTTTACCTGCCGGTCGTCTGGGCACCGTTCGCCTGCGCATTGATCTTCCTTATCGCAGCGGTAACTGACTGGTTTGATGGCTATCTGGCGCGCCGCTGGAACCAGAGCACCCGTTTCGGCGCCTTTCTCGATCCGGTAGCGGATAAAGTGATGGTCGCGATCGCGATGGTGCTGGTGGCTGAGCACTATCATACCTGGTGGGTGACGCTGCCCGCCGCAACTATGATTGGCCGTGAGATCATCATCTCTGCGCTGCGTGAGTGGATGGCGGAGCTGGGGAAACGCAGCAGCGTGGCGGTATCCTGGATTGGTAAAGTGAAAACGACGGCGCAGATGGCGGCGCTGGTGTGGATGCTCTGGCGTCCGAACGCCTGGGTTGAGTGGGCGGGGATTGGCCTCCTGTGGGTGGCGGCAGTGCTGACGCTGTGGTCAATGCTGCAATATTTGAACGCTGCGCGCGGGGATTTGCTTGATCAGTGATCGTTTCGCCGTAATTTTCAGCAAACAATCCAGACAAGCAAAAAATAACGTTGACTCATCACGTCATATCAGTAGAATGCAACGCATCGAACGGCGGCACAGCAAGCCGGACGATAATGAAATCAAGTGGTTAGCAGTTAACTTGATAACATGCGGGAATAGCTCAGTTGGTAGAGCACGACCTTGCCAAGGTCGGGGTCGCGAGTTCGAGTCTCGTTTCCCGCTCCAGATTAAAGACATGCGCAATAGCGGGTGTCAGTTAGAAAAGTTTTACGGCGCGTTAGCAAAGCGGTTATGTAGCGGATTGCAAATCCGTCTAGTCCGGTTCGACTCCGGAACGCGCCTCCACTTTCTTCCCGAGCCCGGATGGTGGAATCGGTAGACACAAGGGATTTAAAATCCCTCGGCGTTCGCGCTGTGTGGGTTCAAGTCCCACTCCGGGTACCATGGGAAACAAAGAATAATCAAAGCAATAAGCAGTGTCGTGAAACCACCGAAAGGTGGTTTTTTTGTGCCTGAAATCCACTTTCTTGCATCATTGTTATTATTCAGTTATTCAGTTATTCAGTTATTCAGTTATCCAGAGCGAAGGTGTATTTGTCGGCGATACGACAGGGATTCGCGAAGATGCATTGCATCAGTACCCCTGTCATATCGCCGATATCATTCTGCGCTCAGGTTGTCAGAAATATTCACGCTTGCCACGGACTGAACTTTCCATGCGCCATTTTCTTTGACCATGCAGTCAATCACGGTGTGATCCCGCTTTTTGCCGAATGATATATACACCTGCATGCATGCGGCATCGTAATCTAATGCCCGCGCACTGACGATGCCCCAGTCATCATCATATCCCTGGGCCTTTATGAACATATCGACGTCAGGCACGTCATATTCATCCGGATCCAGCTTATCCATGGCTTTGAGTTTGCTGATTGTTTCGCGGGTAACGTATCGGCTCAGCGCTTCATAGTTTTTTATTGGCTCTTTCCCGCTAAGAATCTGCGAGATGTACCACTTATTAAACTGAAGGGCGGCGGATGCCTCAGGGGGTAGCTTCTGTGCAGCTGATACGAGAGTGGGCAGAAGCAGGGCAGCAAGAATTATTTTTTTCATGTTAGTCATGCCTGTATATTGCATACGCTGGCTGTACTTCCCGGTATTCTTTTCCCGGATACATTGTTCGCTGAACAAAATCAGAGTACCAGACGCCGTTCCCGCCATAGATGCATGCATGGCCATAGGGGTGATGGGCTGTAGGCTGGATCACTGCCACGTCACCCTCAACAGGCTCGCCGTAAATCTGATGGAAGCCAGCCAAAATCAAATTGCTTTTCATATCCTTAGCATAATGTGTGTTCTGCAGATTAGCACCGCCAGCGCGAATGGCTTTTGAAACAAATTCTGCACATCTTTTCTGGCTATGCTCGCCCGCATGCTGGCGGGCGTAAACTGCGGCTTTGTGGGCACTCCACATAATTTAATCCCTTATAGACTTAATGGTTAACAAGGAAACATTACGCCTGTAAGTTGCAGTTTTTTGTAAATAAGGGTGATCGGAATTAAACCACTATCTGTTTGGATAATGGTGTTTGGTTAATCCATACGGCATCTTTATGCCCGCTATCGCGGGCGTTTTAATATCCGCCCAAATACGCCTTCCTCACCTCCTGATTCCCCAGCAATTCCTCCCCGCTGCCGCTCAACCGGATCTGCCCGTTAACCATCACATATCCGCGGTCGGAAAGCTTCAACGCATGGTGCGCATTCTGCTCCACCAGAAAAATGGTCATGCCGTTGCGGGCCAGCTCGCGCAGCGTCTGGAAGATCTGCTTTACCACTATCGGCGCTAAGCCCAGGCTCGGTTCATCCAGCAGCAGCAGTCTGGGACGACTCATCAGCGCCCGGGCGATCGCCAGCATCTGCTGCTCCCCGCCGGACATGGTCATCGCGCGCTGCTTGCGCCTCTCCTTGAGGCGAGGGAACAGGTCGAACATGGTTTGCATATCTTCAGCCGCAAACCGATTGCCGATGGGGATGGTTCCCATCAGCAGGTTCTCTTCGACGGTCATATCCGGGAAGACACGCCGGCCTTCAGGCGCCTGCGCAATGCCGCCGGAGGCGACGTAGTGGGTGGATTGATGGCTAATGTCGTCACCACTGAACAGAATCTGCCCGCTCCGGATGCGCGGCTGGCCAAAGATAGACATCAGCAGTGTCGATTTACCCGCGCCGTTCGCGCCAATCAGCGCCACGGTCTCACCTTTATTGACCTCCAGGGAGACCTGCTTCAGCGCCTGAATGGCACCGTAGAACACATCCACCTTGCGAAATGCCAGCAGCGGTTCGGTCATAGGGACACCTCGCTTTCGTCCGTACCCAGGTAGGCAGCAATCACCTTTTCATCATGCTGGATCTGTTCGGGTTTCCCTCTGGCAATGACATCGCCGTGGTCGAGCACGATAATGTCGTCCGAAATCTCCATCACCATCCCCATATCATGTTCAATCAGTAAGACCGTGATGTCATGACGATCGCGCAGGAAACGAATAATGCTGCTCAGCTTATGCGTTTCGACCGGGTTAAGCCCGGCGGCGGGCTCATCCAGACAGATCATCTCGGGCCCGGTACACATTGCCCGCGCGATCTCCAGACGCCGCTGCTGCCCGTACGACATCTCTCCCGCCAGGCGATTGGCGCACTCCACCAGGTCCACCACCTCCAGCCAGTAGAAGGCCCTGTCCAGGGCATCGCTTTCTGCCCGCCGATATGCCGGCGTGTTTAAGATCCCGGCGAGCAGATTGCGGTTAACGCGCATATGCTGCGCGACCAGCAGGTTTTCCACGACAGACATCTCGCGAAAAAGGCGGATGTTCTGAAAGGTGCGCGCCAGCCCGGCGCGGTTCACCAGGTGCGTTCCGCCAAACATTTTGTAGAACAGGCGCTGCCCGAACTGCGCGGGGTTAATCCAGTCGCCCGGCTGGAATTTTTGTCCGAGGACCTGAATAACGTTGGTCGTTTTAGTGCGGGTAGAAAATAAAATATTGCCGCCGGAGGCCTTATAGAAACCCGTCAGGCAGTTAAACACGGTTGTTTTTCCCGCTCCGTTTGGCCCGATAAGGGCGGTAATGGAGCCGCGCTGCACGTCCAGATTTACATCGTTAAGCGCCTTAATCCCACCGAAGTGCATCATCAGATGTTCCACGCGCAATATCGTCCCGTTCATGGCGCCACGCCCTTACGCACGGCAAACCCGCTGCGGTTAATGCGGATCAGGCCGCGTGGACGCCAGATCATCATCACCACCATCAGCATGCCAAACAGCAGGACGCGGTACTCCGCAAAACTGCGCAGCAACTCCGGCGTTACCGTCAGCACGAAGGCGGCCAGCACCACGCCAAGGGTAGAGCCCATGCCGCCCAGCACCACGATGGCGAGGATCAGCGCGGATTCAAAGAATGTAAAGGAGGTCGGATTCACAAACCCCTGATAGGTTGCGAAGAACACCCCGGCAATCCCCGCGGTCGACGCGCCCAGCGTAAAGGCGGAGAGCTTCACCAGGACGTGATTCAACCCCATCGAGCGGCAGGCAATTTCGTCTTCTCGCAGGGCTTCCCACGCCCGGCCAATCGGCATCCGCGTCAGGCGGTGTTTGACGTAGAGCACCAGCATCACCACCAGGAACAGTACGGTATAGATAAAGATAAACTTCATGTTCGGGTTGTAGGTCAGGTGGAAAAACTCGTGAAAAGGCACGCCGCCTTCTTTCGCGCGTCGTCCAAATTCCAGGCCGAAAAAAGTGGGGGGAGGGGCTGAAACGCCGTTTGGCCCCCCCGTGAAGGTCAGCCAGTTGTTCAGGATCAGGCGAATGATCTCCCCGAACCCGAGGGTGACGATCGCCAGATAGTCGCCGTGCATGCGCAGTACCGGGAAACCGAGCAGGGCACCGGCGGCGGCGGCCATGATTGCCGCCAGCGGCAGCATGCTCCAGAAGCCTAACCCCAGATACTGGTATCCCAGCGCCAGACCGTACGCGCCAATCGCGTAGAAGGCGACGTACCCCAGGTCCAGTAGGCCGGCCAGCCCCACGACGATGTTCAGCCCCAGACCGAGAAGCACGTAGATCAGCCCGAGAATGGCGACGGTCAGTACATACTTGGTGGCGACAAACGGGAAGCAAACCGCAAGCGCAATCACCAGAGGAATAATCCAGCGCATGCGGCTTTTGTAGTCCGGAGACCTAACATAGACGCCCGCGTTATCGGCTTCGAAGCGCGCCTGGAAACGAGCGCCCGCGGCGGTACCCAAAAAAGCGCTCAAGAGAAAACGCCCCAGCATTACAATGCCGACCATCCAGGCCAGCCGTTGTCCGGCAAAGTTAAAGCTGTACCCGTCCAGCACCACGCCAGCAATCGGGCCGAAGATAATCAGCGCAATCAGCCCGGAAAAAATCGCGTCCAGAACGCAGCGCTTTAGAGAAAAACCGTGCGATGTCATCATTCTCTTCCTCACACTTTGGCCACAACCGGGCGCCCGAGCAGACCCTGGGGCCGGAAAATCAGGATCATGACCAGCAGGCCAAACGAGAAGACATCTTTATAGTCCGAGTTCACCATGCCCGAGAACTGGGCTTCCGCGACGCCCAGGATTAGGCCACCGAGCATGGCGCCGGGCAGGGAACCGATACCGCCGAGCACCGCCGCCGTAAAGGCCTTAATGCCAATCACAAACCCGACGTAGAAATCAAAGGTGCCGTAATTCATGGTGATGAGCACGCCCGCCAGGGCGGCCATCGCCGCGCCGATAACAAAGACCAGGGAGATAATCCGGTCGGTGTTGATCCCCAGAATAGAGGCCATTTTGCGATCCTGCTGTACCGCGCGGCACATCCGCCCCAGCCGGGTATGGTTGATTATCCACGTAAGCACCAGCATGCCGGCAAACGAGGCGAGCAGAATAAACACTTTGGTGTAGGTTATCTGCACGAACCCGTCGCCAAGATGCAGTCGAATCACGCCGTCGAGCATGGTCGGCACCCCTTGCTGGCGCGGGCCCTGGCTCAGCTGGGCGTAGTTTTGCAGGATAAGCGACATCCCGATGGCGGAGATAAGCGGCGCCAGGCGCGTGGAGTTGCGCAGCGGCCTGTAGGCGATACGCTCGATAGTCCAGCCGTACACGCCAGTTACCGCGATGGTGAACACCAGCGTACCCAGAATCAGCAGGGGGAAGGACTCAAGCCCGAAGAAAGAGAGCAGCGCCAGACCAATAGCGCAGAGATAGGCGGAAATCATATACACTTCGCCGTGGGCGAAATTGATCATCCCGATAATGCCGTACACCATGGTGTAGCCGATGGCGATCAGGCCGTAGACGGAGCCCAGCGTTAAGCCATTGACTAACTGCTGCAGGAAGAATGTACTCATCTTAGCGCGCTCGTTTTATAGGCTGCGCGAGGCGCGCAGCCTGATGTTTATTACGCGCCGACGGGCAAGCCCGCCGACGTTGAGCGTGATTCCGTCCCGTTACTGCACTTCCTTATATTTTCCCTTGTCGTCCCACTGGTAAACCACGTAGTCAGACACTTTCAGGTCGCCTTTGCTGTCCCAGGCTTTTTTGCCCATCACCGTGTCGACGGAATTGGCTTTCAGCCACTCGCTGGCTTTCGCGGAATCCTTGCCGCCGGTGGCCTTGAAAGCTGCGGCAATGGCCTGTACGGAGGCATAGGAGTAGAGGGTATAACCTTCCGGCTCGAATTTACCGGCGCGGAATTTGTCGATAACCGCTTTACCGTCCGGGATCAGGCGCGGATCTTTACCAAAGGTCATGTAAATGCCGTTGGTATATTGCGGGCCGCCCGCTGCCGTCACCATCTCTTCGTTGACAATGCAGTCGCCGGAGAAGAATTTCGCCTGCACCCCCTGTTCACGCATCTGGCGAACCAGCGGGCCAGCTTCCGGGTGACAGCCACCGAAGAACACCACGTCCGGTTTTTGCGCGCCGATCTTCGTCACCAGCGCGTTAAAGTCTTTTTCACCGCGGGATAAACCTTCATACATCACATCCTTGACCCCGCGCTTCGCCAGCGCCGCTTTGGTGGCGTCTGCCAGCCCTTGTCCATAGGTGTCTTTATCGTGAATGATGACCACGCGTTTGGCTTTCAGCTTGTCGATAATGAAGTCGCTGGCGACCTGACCCTGCTGGTCGTCGCGGCCACACATGCGGAACATGTCGCTCATGCCGCGTTCGGTGATCTGCGGGTTAGTTGAGCCGGGAGTAATCGCGATGATGCCCGCGTCGCTATACACCTCGGAGGCGGGCATGGTGGAAGAGGAGCAGAAATGGCCGACCACGGCGTTGACCTTATCCTGGTCGACTAAGCGGTTGGCGACGGCCACCGCCTGCTTAGGCTCGCAGGCGTCATCCCCCTGAACCAGCTTGATCTTCTCACCGTTAATACCGCCTGCGGCGTTAATGTCTTCGGCGGCCTGCGTTGCGCCGTGCCAGTACTGATCGCCGTAGGTGGCATTAGGGCCCGTGAACGGTCCGGCGACACCGATCACGATATCTGCCCGGGCGGAAAATGCCGTTACCAGACAACCGGCCAGCACAAGAGAAACAGGCGTTTTGATAAATTTCAGCGACATTATTATGTTCCTTAGCAAAGAGGTTTTTGCACCACGGCGTAAGCCTGAACGCCCAGGGCGCAGCCAATCCAAAAACACGAGCAAGAACAAAATGCACTAAACGAACGGCATCCTGCGTGATACGGCGAGGTTTCCATGCGCAGCGTCGCGCGAAGAACAGCAAGCAAAAACGTTGCCAGAATGGTTAACCCCTTGACGGGGTTATGACATGTTTGAGTATAGAGCGCCGCGTTATCCCGCCCTGCGCCAGGAGAAGAATTTACAGCGGAGATCACACATCGTTAACAATAAAGCCCATAAGTTGTGCAACGGTCACGATTTGCACACTTTTGCAGCAATAAAGACCTAAACTTCAGCCAGGGCAGGCGTGCGATCTGTGGTAGGATCCTTTCCTTTTTTATCAGGAGTGTCCGCGATGACGGAAGGTCCATTAAATGAAAGCGAAATGGCGTGGCTGGAAGAGACATTAATGTCTTACGGTCATGACGATGCGTCCGTGATTGACGTGTCCGAACTGGACGGCATGCTTACTGCAGTGCTTTCCGGCCCTGTTGTCGTTGAGCCAGATGCCTGGCTGGTGGCGGTGTGGGGCGGGGAGAAGTACATCCCTCGCTGGAAAAACGATCGCGAGATGAACCGTTTTATCGATCTCTGCTTTAAGCATATGAACGACATTGCCGAGCGCCTGAGCGAATACCCGGATCAGTTTGAGCCGCTGTTCGGCTATAACGACGTTGACGGTGAGAGTTACACCGTGTTCGAAGAGTGGTGCTATGGCTATATGCGCGGCGTGGCGCTGACGGACTGGTCAGCCTTGCCGGAAACCCTGAAGGCCGATCTCGACGTGATTGCCCTGCACGGAACGGAAGAGAACAGCGAGAAGCTGGATGAACTGTCCGAAGAGGAGTATATCGCCAGCATCGAGAGCATCCAGCCTGCGGCCCTGCGCTTATACAACTACTGGGTGGAGAACCCGCAGCAGCCGGAAGCGAAGAAGCCTGTCGTGAACGGCACGAAGGTGGGGCGTAACGATCCGTGTCCTTGCGGCAGCGGGAAGAAGTTTAAGAGCTGCTGCCTGCACTGATAAAAAAAGGGGCTGATGATAGCCCCTTTTATCTTTAACCCACTTCCGGCAGCATCCCGGCGGCAATCAACACCTGCACCAGAATAATCATTACCCCGCAGCCAAACACAACGCACAGCAGCGGTTTTCCCCCCGCGACGCGATATCCTTGCTGAGGATGCTGCTGACGGCTTTTCCACGCCAGCAGAGAAGGGAGCAGCAGGGCCAGGACAGAGAGCGCCACCCCCGCGTAGCCCAGCGCCATCACAAACCCGCGAGGGTAAAACAGCGCAAACGCCAGCGGCGGCAGGAAGGTAATGGCTCCGGTCTGTAACCGTCCGGCGGCAGTATTGCGACGCTGGAACAGGTCGGCCAGGTAATCGAACAGGCCGAGCGCTACGCCCAGGAACGAGGTCGCGAGCGCCAGGTCGGCAAACAGGTGAACCGCCAGCTCCACGTGCGGCGAGGTGACCACCTCGCGTAGCGACAACAGAAAACCGTTCAGGCCAGCGTGCTGCGCCATCAGCCCGACGAAGGTTGAAGAGTCAATGCTACCCAGCGTCACCAGCTGCCAGAAAATGTAGGCGATCAGCGGAATGGCGCTGCCGATAACAAACACACGACGCAGCTTGCGGACATCGCCGTGCATATAGCTGACGATGCTCGGCACGCTGCCGTGGAAGCCAAACGAGGTGAAAATGACCGGGATGGCGGAAAGCGCCAGCCCTTGCTCCAGCGGCAGCGTCAGCAGGTTCACCTTGTGCACGTGCGGTGCCAGCAGCGCCAGCATGACAACCAGAAACAGAATTTTGGCGCTGAAGAGAAAACGGTTAAAGAGATCGACCAGCGATGTGCCCACGCAGACCACGCCGCCGCCAATAAGCGCAAAGAAGATGGCCCCCGTTGCAGGGGTAATGTCAGAGCCAAACCAGTCGTTGACGCTGGAGGCGATAAGCTCTCCGGCACCGCTGATATACGCGGCCGTGAGGGCGTACATCAGGAACATCATGCTAAAGCCGGTGATCCACTGGCCGTAGCGTCCCAGATAGCGCGCCGCCAGCGAACCCAGCCCGGTATCGGCGGGCACATGCTGGTAAACCTCAAGCAGCAGCAGTGCGGTATAGCACATTAATGCCCAGAGCGTGCCAAGCAGCAGCAGGGTCATCCCAAATCCCACTCCCGCGGCAGCCAGAGGCATTGCCAGCATTCCTGCGCCAATCGTCGTTCCGGCGACGATAAAAATACTTCCCAGGGTTCTGTTCTTCACGCTTTCCTCTACAACGACGCTTAACCGCAACAAAATCTGCGGCGCAGAGTAAGGCAAAAGCGGTAATTCGTCAAACCACCGTTACAAGACGTGTAATGAAAAGTTTACGTATTGCGCTACTGCCCATCCTGAGTGGGGCGACGGTCAGGCGTGACGTAAATAAGGCGTATGGGGAATAAAATGCGTGTTTTAATGCAGGGGAAAGGTAAATTAACGCGGCGCCGGAAACCGGCACCGCGCTGATATTAATTCTGCGTATCGAGAGTCGACAGTTCTTTATCAATAAAGTAAAGTCCTTCGCCGGATTTACCCACCAGGGATAATTTATCCAGCACGGATTTAAACAGCTTCTCTTCTTCGTGTTGTTCCGCAACGTACCACTGCAGGAAATTAAAGGTTGGATAATCTTGGCCGATCATTGCCGCATGAACCAGTTCGTTAATTTTCTGGGTGATCAGCTGTTCGTGCTCGTAGGTGGCGCGGAACAGTTCGTCGAGAGAATTATATTCAGCAAAAGGCGATGCCACGTTCTCGATGCGCGGCAGGCTGCCCGTATCGGTCAGATAATCAAACAGGCGCTGCATGTGGGTCATCTCTTCCTGGGCGTGACGACGCAGAAACGCGGCCGCACCTTCAAAGCTGTGATAGCTGCACCAGGCGCTCATCTGCTGGTAGAGAAGGGATGAATAGAGCTCAAGGTTCATTTGCGCATTGAGCTTGTCGATCATTTCAGTTTTCAGCATGGTGGCGCTCCGGATTATTATTACGGGTTCATAATGAGCGACACTATAATTTGTTATTTAATTATTTGCAAAACGTAAAATTAAATATTTGTTCGTTTAAAATACGAATGGGAATAAAACGCATTGGCGATATTTATTTTTATTAATGCGAATTATTTTTGTTCTTAGTTAAATAAAGCGCCAGCAAACGCTGGCAGCTTTGATTAATACCAGGGATTATTTGCCTTAGGGTTAACGGCATACCCCATGCACTTATACTGGATAGTAACGCTCTCGTTCAGGCACAAAGAGCCGCTTGTCAGGGTACAGGTTTTGACCGGTTGCCCGTAGGCAGAGGCGGTGGCATAGCCCATGTTCTGACAGGCTTTTACCGCGGTACCGTTATTAACATATTCATCGGACCAGGCGTTTTGCAGCACGGCCTGGCCATAGTCGAGGCGGACAATGCCGTTCGGCGCGTCGAGGCTGCTGATTTCCGCCTGGCGTTTAACGCTGCATCCCGCGAGCAGCAGGACTGTAGCGACTACGATGGCTCTTTTCATGGTTCGCTCTGAGTGGATGGAAATACGTTATCGTACCCGCAGATGCCCGCTGCAATGCCAGGAATAGCCGGACGATCTACCCTCACTCTTTGCAACGGACGGCGTAGATCCTCCCCTTCACAAAATTGTGAGCGTGCATTGGATTTTTAAAACTCTATTTCATTTACTTTGAAAGTCTGTTTATTTGATGCCAGAATGAACGGGAACAGGTATCCATGGCGGGGAGCGCCCGCAGCGCATTCTGGAGAGACACGATGAAAATTGCACTGATGATGGAAAACAGCCAGGCGGCTAAAAACCCAGTCATATTAAAAGAGCTGAAAACGGTAGCCGATGAAAAAGGGTTCCCGGTTTACAACGTGGGTATGAGCGACGAAAACGATCATCACCTGACCTACATCCACCTGGGTATTATGGCGAGCATTTTGCTGAATGCGAAAGCGGTGGATTTTGTGGTCACCGGTTGCGGCACCGGGCAGGGGGCGCTGATGTCGTTAAACATCCACCCCGGCGTGATTTGCGGCTACTGCATCGATCCCGCAGACGCGTTTCTCTTCGCGCAAATCAATAACGGCAATGCGCTCTCTCTGCCTTTTGCCAAAGGGTTTGGCTGGGGAGCGGAGCTAAACGTTCGCTTTATCTTTGAAAAGGCGTTTACCGGACGAAAAGGGGAAGGTTATCCTCCAGAGCGTAAAGAGCCACAGGTGCGTAACGCCGGTATTCTGAACCAGGTAAAAGCGGCCGTGGTAAAAGATAACTATCTTGACTCGCTGCGCGCCATCGATCCTGAGCTGGTGAAGACCGCTGTTTCCGGCCCGCGTTTCCAGCAGTGCTTCTTTGAAAATTGCCAGGATAAGGCGATCGAGGATTTTGTTCGCAGTATCGTGGGTTAATGCGCACTGCGCAGTTTAAATTGTGATATGCGTCACAAAAATATTGATTTTTGTGACGATGGTCATATTATAGGCACATTGACAATAAAGTTGTATAACAAGTTAATGGAGCATCACAATGAAACTGCGCAAAATCCTGAAAAGTATGTGGGCCAATTACTGCCGCACTTTTAAAGACGTGCCGCCTGGCGCCATGTTCTGATAAAAAAAACCTGCTTCGGCGGGTTTTTTTGTGTCCTGCGGCAATGAAGGGCAGATGTCACGGGCCACGTTTTGATACTATGGCGGCCTTTGAATAAGGAGAAACCCCCATGTCACAAAACCTGAGCGCCGATCAGGAACTGGTCTCTGACGTTGTCGCCTGTCAGCTGGTTATCAAGCAAATTCTTGATGTTCTGGACGTTATTGCACCGGTTGAAGTGCGCGAAAAGATGTCCACGCAGCTGAAAAACATCGATTTTGCCAGCCATCCCGCGGCTGCCGACCCGGTGACGCTTCGCGCGATCCAGAAAGCCATCGCGCTGATTGAACTGCGCTTTACGCCGCAGAGCGAGTCTCATTAAAACGCGAACGGGCGACCGCGCGTGTCGCCCGTTGAAAACGTTAAAAGAAGGTCTGGACCAGCAGGTAGCTCGCCGCGCAGGCGCAGCTCACGCCAATTAGCCCCGGCAGAATAAAGCTGTGGTTAATGATGAATTTGCCGATGCGGGTTGTTCCCGAGCGGTCAAAGCCGATGCAGGCTAAATCACTCGGGTAAGTCGGCAGAACAAAATAGCCGTAGGACGCCGGGAAGAAGGCGATCAGCATTTTTGGATCGATGCCCAGCATCAATCCCATCGGCGCCACGGCCGTCAGGGCCGCCGCCTGGCTGTTTACCAGCTTCGACACCAGGAAAAGCACGATGGCATACGTCCACGGATGGCTTTTCACCACCCCTTCCAGCGCCAGCTTTAACTCATCGAGATGCGCCTGGAAAAAGGTATCGCTCATCCACGCCACCCCGAACACCGAGAAGATCGCCACCATACCGGCCTTGAATACCGCACCGTTTGAGATGGCTGAGGCATTGACCTTGCAGGCCATCAGCATCACGGCACCGGCGATGAGCATCATCATCTGAATGACGAGGTTCATCGACAGGGCCGTCATTTTACCTTTCAGCTCGAAGGCCGGGCGCAGTTCGGGGAAAGCCCCGAGCAGGACTACCACCGCAATACCGGCAAAGAAAATCCATGTCGACCAGTAGGCCTGCTTCGGAAAACGCTGGTTCATTAACGTCTCCGTGCCGCCATAGATAAACTCACGCTGTTTGGGATCTTTCAGTTTCTCCTGAAACTCCCCGTCGTCAGCCAAATCTTTCCCCCGACGTAAACTCCACAGGGCCGCGATCGCGACGCCGAAAAGCGAAGCGGGAACCGATACGGCGAGGATTTCCAGGATCCCCCAGGCGTGCCCAATCCCATGCTGTGCGGCCAGAATGGAGACCAGCGACACAACGGCGACGGAAACCGGAGACGCGGTGATCGCCATCTGGGATGCCACCGATGCCACCGCCATTGGGCGTTCCGGGCGGATCCCTTTTTTCAGGGCGATATCCGCAATGATGGGGAACATGGTGTAGACCACGTGCCCGGTGCCGCACAGAAAGGTCAGCATCCAGGTGGTAAAAGGGGCGAGAAGCGTAATGTGCTGCGGGTGTTTGCGCAGCAGGCGTTCAGCAAACTGCATCATGACGTTGAGGCCACCCGCGGTCTGCAGGGTAGCGGCACAGCCTATCACCGCGAGAATGGTTAACATGACGTCAACCGGAGGCTTGCCGGGCTGGAGCCCAAAGACAAAACACAAAATAAAAAGGCCAATACCGCTGATTAACCCAAGCCCCATGCCGCCGAAACGTGTTCCCGTCAGCAGGCAGAGGAGAATGACAACAAACTCAATGGTGATCATGCTTTTCCCTCGTCAATGATTATGTAATTAAATAAATCATTACATTTTGTAAGGTTAATCATTGAGAGCGAGATCTGATTTGTTAAATTTCAGCAAAAGCAGAGGGTTGGGGAAATAAGAAGGAACCTGCCCCCCCTGAACCAGGGCAAAGGCAGGTTAAACGCTTAGTGGTGCTGCACCGTCACAAGATCGAGCAGGTGGCGGTCGGCTTGCTCCGGGCGTAAACCGGCCTGGCGCGCATTGTGGATCTCATCCGCCAGCGTTTTCAGCAGCATACCGTCCTGCTGCTGTTCTTTATCCATATCGCGTAAAAATTTAAGAGTGATGATGTCATGCTGTGCTCTGGCTTCATCGGCCAGCTTGTTGAGCGTCGTACAGCGCTGCTCATGCTCTTCCAGCGTTTTCTGGAACAGTTCTTCCAGAGAAGAGTAATTTTCGTTGATCCCATCAAGGGCTTTAACAACCGGGTTAGCCCCCGCGGCCTTCAGGAAGTTAAAGACGCGCATCATATGGGTGACGTTGCTTTGTGCCTGTGAACGAAAGAACGTGGCAGAGCCCGTGAGACTTTTTTCAGAACACCATGCACTTAGGTGAAGGTGCAGGTTCGAGGCGTAGAACTCAAGGTTCATCTGCGCGTTAAGTTTTTGCATCATCGTTTGGGTAGCCATACTCATATCCTTATAGACTGTGGGACGTGATGTCCGCTGCTTAACCTGACAGCCAGGCAAATACGAAGAAAAACAGAATTGCAATTTTTGCAGTGACTAAAATCGATCGAAAATTCACTTCCTGTGTTCGATATAAATAAGCATACCTTTGTCTCAGGATTAAGAAAACTCTTAATTAGGCTGTGTTTACCATACATTACAAAGTTTAATATAGTACAAAAATACAAATATATAGCCACCAAATGAAATTTTATTAAGCTGTTGATATTAAAGGCTAAGTGTCTTTGGAGGGATACTGATTTACTTTCGTGAACATTTAGCCGGAATAATGCTCTGTAAGAAAAATAAATACAGATTATTCATTTCAAATATATGATGCGTTGCTGAATTTGCGCTAAGTCAATTTTAACGGAATAACGCCTTTTCATGATGCGTTCGTTTTTTTGATAAAAAGCATGGATCCCCGTCAGGGGAGAGCCGCAGCGACATCCGCCGTAAGGCATCAGGGATTTCTTAGCTAATCTTATGGATAATTCTGCTTACCCTGCTTTCATTTGTCAGACAATTCCTGCCTTTTTTATGTCATTTTTCGCTGAATTTATGTACGCAATTACTGTAATTCTGCGGTGTGATGGGGCTCTCTTATGGATGATTAATTTCCCGCTAAAACTATCACCAGCAATAACGCTTATGACGAGGTAAGCGCTAATGCCTTGTTTTAAGTCCGATTAAATAAGAAGCACGCAAATCTTCCCTACAGAAAAGAATGCTAAAGCTGGAGTTTACCATGCACAAATTTACTAAAGCGCTGGCGGCCATCGGTCTGGCTGCCGTTATGTCACAATCCGCTATCGCTGAGAATTTAAAACTCGGTTTTTTGGTAAAACAGCCGGAAGAACCCTGGTTCCAGACCGAATGGAAATACGCTGATAAAGCCGGAAAAGATTTAGGTTTTGAAGTGATTAAAATCGCCGTGCCGGACGGTGAAAAAACCCTGAACGCCATCGACAGCCTGGCGGCCAGCGGCGCGAAAGGCTTTGTTATCTGCACTCCGGATCCAAAACTCGGATCGGCAATTGCGGCGAAAGCCCGCGGTTACGACATGAAGGTTATTGCGGTTGACGATCAGTTCGTTAACGCCAAAGGCAAACCGATGGACAGCGTTCCGCTGGTCATGATGGCGGCGACCAAAATCGGTGAACGTCAGGGGCAGGAGCTTTATAAAGAGATGCAGAAACGCGGCTGGGATGTGAAAGAGACCGCCGTCATGGCCATCACCGCAGACGAGCTGGACACGGCGCGTCGTCGTACGACCGGTTCAATGGACGCGCTGAAAGCGGCCGGCTTCCCTGAAAAACAGATCTATAAAGTGCCAACCAAATCCAACGACATCCCGGGCGCCTTTGACGCGGCGAACTCTATGCTGGTCCAGCACCCGGAAGTGAAGCACTGGCTGGTGGTCGGCATGAACGACAACACCGTGCTGGGTGGCGTGCGCGCGACGGAAGGTCAGGGCTTCAAGGCGCCTGACGTTATCGGGATCGGCATCAACGGCGTGGATGCGGTGAGCGAGCTGTCCAAAGCGCAGGCCACCGGCTTCTACGGCTCTCTGCTGCCAAGCCCGGACGTTCACGGCTACAAATCCAGCGAAATGCTCTACAACTGGGTCACCAAAGGGGCTGAACCGCCGAAATTTACCGAAGTGACCGACGTGGTGCTGATTACCCGCGACAACTTCAAAGAGGAACTGGCGAAAAAGGGACTGGGCGGTAAGTAATACGCTGTGATTGTGCCCCTTACTCGCCGTAAGGGGCCAGACGTACACACTACAGGAATCACGGAGTCGTTATGCAACAGTCTAATCCGTATCTCTCTTTTCGCGGCATCGGGAAAACGTTTCCCGGTGTTAACGCGCTGACCGATATCAGCTTCGACTGCTATGCCGGCCAGGTTCATGCCCTGATGGGGGAAAACGGAGCGGGGAAATCCACGCTGCTAAAAATCCTCAGCGGCAACTACGCGCCAACAACCGGCACGCTGGCCATTCGCGGTGAAGAGGTGGCTTTTGCCGATACCACGGCGGCGCTCAACGCCGGGGTCGCCATTATCTATCAGGAACTGCACCTCATCCCTGAGATGACCGTGGCCGAAAATATCTATTTAGGCCAGCTTCCGCACAAAAGCGGCGTGGTGAATCGTTCGCTACTTAATTATGAAGCGGGGCTGCAGCTTAAGCATCTTGGTCTGGACGTCGATCCCCAGACCCCGCTGAAATACCTCTCCATCGGCCAGTGGCAGATGGTTGAAATTGCCAAGGCGCTGGCGCGTAACGCCAGGGTTATTGCCTTTGATGAACCCACCAGTTCGCTCTCCGCGCGTGAAATCGAAAACCTGTTCCGCGTGATCCGCGAGCTGCGGCAGGAAGGCCGCACCATTTTGTACGTGTCGCACCGCATGGAGGAGATATTTGCCCTGAGCGATGCCATCACCGTATTTAAGGATGGGCGCTATGTGCGCACCTTTACCGATATGCAGCAGGTTAACCATGATCAGCTTGTTCAGGCGATGGTCGGGCGCGATCTGGGCGATATCTATCACTGGAAACCGCGCGAGTACGGCCCCGAGCGCCTGCGTCTGGACAACGTCAAAGCGCCGGGCGTGCGAACGCCGGTTTCGTTATCCGTACGCAGCGGTGAGATCGTCGGTCTGTTTGGCCTTGTTGGGGCGGGGCGCAGCGAGCTGATGAAAGGGCTGTTCGGCGGTACACGCATTACCGCAGGGCAGGTCTCCATTGACGGCGAGCAGGTGGATATCCAGAAACCCGCCCACGCAATCAGGGCCGGGATGATGCTCTGCCCGGAAGACCGCAAGGCGGAGGGGATCATTCCGGTGCATTCGGTGCGCGACAACATCAACATTTCCGCCCGGCGTAAATTTATCCGCGCGGGTTGCCTGATTAACGACGGCTGGGAGTCGAGCAACGCCGACCATCATATTCGCTCGCTGAATATCAAAACGCCGGGACCGGAACAGCTGATTATGAATCTGTCAGGAGGAAACCAGCAGAAGGCCATTTTAGGCCGCTGGCTGTCGGAGGATATGAAGGTCATTTTGCTGGACGAGCCGACGCGCGGTATCGATGTGGGCGCAAAACACGAGATTTACAACGTGATATATGAACTGGCAAAACGCGGCGTGGCGGTGCTGTTCGCCTCCAGCGATCTGCCTGAGGTGCTTGGCGTTGCTGACCGCATTGTAGTGATGCGCGAAGGCGAAATCGCCGGTGAATTACTTCATGAACAGGCGAATGAACAACAGGCGTTGAACCTCGCCATGCCTAAAGTCAGCCAGGCTGTCGCCTGAGTAAGGAGTTAATGATGTCCTCTGTTACTACATCCGGAGCGCCGAAGTCGGCTTTTAGTTTTGGACGTATCTGGGATCAGTACGGCATGCTGGTGGTCTTTGCCGCACTCTTCATCGCCTGTGCAATCTTCGTCCCTAATTTTGCCACCTTCATTAATATGAAAGGGCTGGGACTGGCGATTTCCATGTCCGGCATGGTGGCCTGCGGCATGCTCTTCTGTCTGGCCTCCGGTGATTTCGACCTGTCGGTGGCCTCGGTTATCGCCTGCGCGGGCGTCACCACGGCGGTGGTGATCAACATGACGGAAAGCCTGTGGATTGGCGTTTTTGCCGGTCTGTTGCTCGGCGTGATCAGCGGTCTGGTGAACGGTTTTGTTATCGCACGCCTGAAGATTAATGCCCTGATTACCACGCTTGCAACGATGCAGATAGTCCGCGGTCTGGCCTATATCATCTCCGACGGTAAAGCGGTAGGGATTGAAGACGAGCGCTTCTTTACGCTGGGCTACGCCAACTGGCTGGGCCTGCCTGCGCCTATCTGGCTCACCGTGGCCTGCCTGATCCTGTTCGGCTTCCTGCTGAACCGCACCACCTTTGGCCGTAATACGCTGGCGATCGGCGGCAATGAAGAAGCGGCTCGTCTGGCAGGGGTGCCGGTTGTACGCACCAAGATTATTATCTTCGTGCTCTCCGGGCTGGTCTCCGCCGCGGCGGGGATTATTCTGGCGTCGCGTATGACCAGCGGCCAGCCAATGACTTCTATCGGTTATGAGCTGATCGTCATCTCGGCGTGCGTTTTAGGGGGCGTTTCCCTTAAAGGAGGCATCGGAAAAATCTCATATGTGGTGGCCGGTATCCTGATTTTGGGCACGGTGGAAAACGCCATGAACCTGTTGAATATTTCGCCGTTCTCTCAGTACGTCGTGCGCGGCCTGATCCTGCTGGCAGCCGTGATTTTCGACCGTTACAAGCAAAAAGCGAAGCGTACCGTGTAACCCCAGCGCTGACTTTTTATTGCTCAACTAATAACCATAGTTGACCTCTGAACCGCCTCGCCAGTTTTGCTGGCGGGGCGGTTGTCAAATGGCGAGGCCCATCACACTGTCTATACTTACATGGCTATGAAAGAGGTAAAGGCGTTTACCTCTCGTAAACCGTAAGGAGGATTAGGGTGGCTGACTTGTTAACCGCACCGCCTGTACTGCCCGGAAAATATGCTTTCTTTTTTGACCTCGACGGGACGCTCGCCGGGATCCAGCCGCATCCTGACGACGTGGTCGTACCGGATACGGTGCTAGAGAATTTGCAGCAGCTCTCTCGATTGAACGAGGGCGCATTGGCATTGATTTCAGGGCGCTCAATGGCCGAGCTGGACGTGCTCGCCAGTCCTTACCACTTTCCGCTGGCCGGTGTACACGGAGCGGAGCGCCGCGATATCCATGATCAACTGCATGTTGTATCACTCCCCGATACCTTAATTCAGGCGTTACATACTGAACTCTCCTCGGCGCTGGCGTCGCTCCCGGGCACGGAACTGGAAGCGAAAGGCATGGCGTTCGCCTTGCACTATCGGCAGGCTCCGCATCACGAAGCGGCGATCTTTGCGATTGCCCGCAGCGTGGCCGATGCACATCCGCAGCTCGCGCTGCAGCCGGGGAAGTGCGTCGTTGAGATAAAACCTGAGGGCATCAATAAGGGAGCCGCTATTGCGGCGTTTATGGCGGAACCGCCATTTAAGGGACGTACACCGGTATTTTTTGGCGATGACCTGACCGATGAGGCCGGTTTTCGCGTGGTGAAACAGGCCGGAGGGATCGCCGTCAAGGTAGGGCCTGGTGACACTGTCGCAGAGTGGCGTCTGGCGAATGTCGAGGCCGTCTGGCAGTGGATTTCTGATATCGCTAACCAGCAACAACAACAAATAGCGCAAAACAAAGGGGGAAACCATTATGGGTCGCTTAGTCGTCGTCTCTAACCGAATTGCACCGCCTGATGATAAAAAAGCCAGTGCAGGTGGCCTGGCGGTAGGGGTATTAGGTGCCTTAAAAGCTGCTGGCGGGCTGTGGTTTGGCTGGAGCGGTGAAATCAATGAACAAGAGAAACCGCTTAAAAAGGTAACGCGCGGGAACATTACGTGGGCATCATTTGCGCTCAAAGAGAAAGACTATGACGAGTATTACTCGCAGTTCTCCAACGCGGTCCTGTGGCCTGCGTTTCACTATCGTCTTGACCTGGTGAAATTTCAGCGTGAATCCTTCGAGGGCTACTCGCGGGTGAATGCGCTGCTGGCGGATAAACTGCTGCCTTTAATTGAGGAAGACGATATTTTATGGATCCACGATTATCATCTGCTCCCCTTCGCCAGAGAGCTGCGTAAAAGGGGAGTCAATAACCGAATTGGCTTCTTCCTGCACATTCCGTTCCCGACGCCGGAAATTTTCACCGCGCTGCCGCCGCATGAAGAACTGCTGGAGGCGCTGTGTGATTATGACCTGCTGGGCTTCCAGACCGAAAATGACCGTCTCGCGTTCCTGGACTCCGTGTCAGGCAAAACGCGCCTGGTAACCAACGGCGGCAAAACCCATACGGCGTGGGGCAAAACCTTCCACACCGAGGTCTATCCGATTGGTATTGAACCCGACGAAATTGCGGAACAGGCCTCGGGCCCGCTGCCGCCGAAGCTGGCCCAGCTTAAGAATGAACTCAAGCACGTGAAGAATATCTTCTCGGTAGAGCGTCTGGATTATTCCAAAGGGTTGCCGGAACGCTTCCTGGCGTATGAAACGCTGCTGGATAAATACCCTCAGCACCACGGTAAAATCCGCTATACCCAGATCGCGCCAACGTCGCGCGGGGAAGTGCAGGCCTATCAGGATATTCGTCATCAGCTGGAGACCGAAGCGGGGCGCATCAACGGGCGCTACGGCCAACTGGGCTGGACGCCGCTCTTTTATCTGAATCAGCATTTTGACCGTAAGATCCTGATGAAGGTCTTCCGCTACGCCGACGTTGGCCTGGTTACGCCGCTGCGCGACGGGATGAACCTGGTGGCAAAAGAGTACGTGGCGGCTCAGGACCCGGCGGATCCGGGCGTGCTGGTGCTTTCCCAGTTTGCAGGGGCAGCGAACGAACTGACCTCAGCGCTGCTCGTTAACCCTTACGATCGGGATGATGTGGCAAATGCCCTCAATCGCGCGCTGACCATGCCGCTGACGGAGCGAATTTCCCGCCATGCCGAAATGATGGAGACGATCCGGAATAACGATATAAATCACTGGCAGGCGCGTTTTATTCAGGATCTACGCGAAATAGCCCCGCAAAGTCACGAAGGCGATCTGCAAAAAAAGATCGCGACCTTCCCTAAACTCGCCTGATATTCCTCTGGGGGGGTTAAGCCCCCCCAAGCGGCACTAACAGCACGTCAACCTGGCTTGAGGCGATAATAGATTTTGCCGCGCAGGTAGCCCTCGATATAAAGCTGTGGTTATGGTTCCCGCAAATCACTAAATCAATATTCTGCTTGCGGCACATATCAAGAATATGGGCATTCAGTTCCCCCGTCGCAATAACGGTTTGATCAATGGGGTACTCTGCTTTTTCGACAAGCTCTCGCAGAAACTGCTGCGTTTCCTCCTGCAAAACCTCACGAATATCTTCCAGCATCGGGGCCGCCAGTTGATTGTACATCTCGGGCTCGGCCGCGAGGGTAATGAGGCTGATGCGCGCATTATGCGGCCGGGCGATGGATACGGCCCGGGCGACAAGCTGGTGGCTTTCGGGGGAAACGGCAACAGAAACAAGAAGATGGGAGTAACTCATGGCGCACTCCTTAGATGCCTGACAGACAGCGTTTCATCACCATTACCGCGAATTTCCTGGTTTCGCAAGACTTGAAAACGACATTAGTGTGAAGCTTATCATAATTATTCATTAATTATTCTTATAAGAAGAATAACTGATAAATGCGCCTAAATGAAAAAAATTAACAACTTAACGTAAGTCACACAAATCCTCGCTTTCACTATTGAATCGTTCTAACAAGTTATAAACGCATTTCGAATGGTCACGCAATGAAACAATTTTTTTGCCAGAAATGCATAACTGTATGTTTTATCGAAGTAATCAAAATGTGTCCCTGACGCATGCGCGATGTAAACGATTGCTGATACCGCACGCACGGGTAAAAGCACATTGCGTGCCACTTATTCTCACGCGTATGCATGAGTATTCGTCGATTAAGAATACAAAATAGTGCTGATTGCTTAAAAAATGAGCAAATTAGAAGTCATACTGATGGATTTATGGGTAACATTCACTTAAATTGTGTGACGTGGATCACATTTTTTTTAAATTTGAGGGTGGCTGCATTGTATGTGTCAAATCTGGCGAGTAGAGTTTGCGTCGAATTAGGAAAAATCTTAGTTATTTGTAAGAAATGATAAAACCTGTAAGAGATGTAACCGCGTTGCATCCCTTACGCGTTTGGATGAATACAAACCTAGATTCAACTATGCATTTAGCCTTTTCTTTTTTATACCGGGTGATTTCCCGGCGACATCACGGGGTGCGGTCTTTCCGCATAAAAATAATAGTTGGTTATTCGGGATGGGAACAATGCATACATCCGAGTTGCTAAAACATATCTATGACATCAATTTGTCATATTTACTGCTCGCGCAGCGTTTAATTAGTCAGGACAAAGCGTCCGCGATGTTTCGTCTGGGTATTAACGAAGAAATGGCAACCATGCTGGGTGGATTAACCCTCCCGCAGATGGTAAAACTGGCGGAAACGAATCAACTGGTGTGCCAGTTCCGTTTTGATAATCCGCAGACGATAACGCGTCTGACGCAGGAATCCCGCGTGGACGATCTGCAACAGATCCATACCGGTATCCTGCTCTCCACTCGCTTGCTTAGCGACATCAGTCAACCTGATGACGCAGCCCGTAAGAAAAGGGCCTAGCAATGAGCGAAAAAAGCATTGTTCAGGAAGCGCGTGACATACAGCTGGCCATGGAGCTGATTACGCTGGGTGCTCGTTTACAAATGCTGGAAAGCGAGACTCAGCTGAGCCGTGGTCGCCTCATCAAACTGTATAAAGAGTTACGCGGTAGTCCCCCGCCGAAAGGCATGCTGCCGTTTTCTACGGACTGGTTTATGACCTGGGAGCAGAACATCCACGCTTCCATGTTCTGTAATGCCTGGCAGTATCTTCTCAAAACCGGTTTGTGTAGCGGCGTAGACGCCGTGATCAAAGCGTACAAACTTTACCTTGAACAATGCCCACAGCAGGAAGAAGGCCCTCTGCTGGCGCTGACCCGCGCATGGACGCTGGTGCGTTTTGTTGAGAGCGGAATGCTTGAACTGTCGCGCTGCAATTGTTGCGACGGCAATTTTATTACCCATGCTCATCAGCCTGCAGGCAGCTTCGCCTGTAGTTTATGTCAGCCGCCGTCCCGCGCAGTAAAAAGACGTAAACTTTCCCGGGATGCTGCCGATATTATTCCACAACTGCTGGATGAACAGATCGAACAAGCTGTTTAACCCGAACGTGTGGGCAAGATTCCAGCAGCGGTAAGTCATTACCGCTGCTTTTTTTTACCCCGCAAACGGTAAACGCTGCGAGCTGGACGTCCTTGCCATAGTCACTAGCGGAAGGATGATGTCGTGCTTATCTTATTAGGTTACCTGGTAGTTCTCGGTACAGTTTTCGGCGGTTACATGATGACCGGCGGGCACCTTGGAGCACTCTATCAACCGGCTGAACTTATTATCATCGGCGGCGCAGGGGTAGGGGCTTTTATCGTTGGCAACAACGGTAAATCGATCAAGGGCACGTTGAAGGCAATTCCATTGCTGTTCCGTCGCTCGAAATACACCAAAAGCATGTATATGGATCTGCTGGCGCTGCTCTATCGCCTGATGGCGAAGTCGCGTCAGCAGGGGATGTTCTCGCTTGAACGGGATATCGAAAACCCGAAAGAGAGCGAAATTTTTGCCAGCTATCCGCGCATTCTGGCGGACGCCATGATGCTGGATTTCATCGTCGATTACCTGCGTCTCATCATCAGCGGCAATATGAATACCTTCGAAATCGAAGCGCTGATGGACGAAGAGATCGAAACCCACGAAAGCGAATCTGAAGTGCCGGCCAACAGCCTGGCGCTGGTGGGCGACTCCCTTCCGGCGTTTGGTATCGTGGCGGCGGTCATGGGGGTGGTACACGCCCTGGCCTCGGCGGACCGCCCGGCGGCTGAACTGGGCGCGCTGATTGCCCATGCGATGGTGGGCACCTTCCTCGGTATTTTGCTGGCTTATGGTTTTATCTCTCCGCTGGCAAGCGTGCTGCGCCAGAAAAGCGCGGAAACGACCAAAATGATGCAGTGCGTGAAGATCACGCTGCTCTCTAACCTCAACGGTTACGCGCCACCGATCGCGGTTGAATTTGGCCGTAAAACGCTTTACTCCAGCGAGCGTCCGTCGTTTATCGAGCTTGAAGAACACGTGCGCGCGGTGAAAAACCCAAACCAACAGACGACAACTGAGGACGCATGAAAAACCAGTCCCATCCGATCGTCATTGTCAAAAAACGCAAGCACAAGGGCGGCGGGCACGGTTCCCACGGCTCCTGGAAAATCGCGTACGCCGACTTTATGACCGCAATGATGGCGTTCTTTCTGGTGATGTGGCTGATCTCCATCTCCAGCCCGAAGGAGCTTATCCAGATTGCCGAATATTTCCGTACCCCGCTGGCGACGGCGGTGACCGGTGGGCCGCGTATCTCTAACAGCGAAAGCCCGATCCCTGGCGGCGGCGATGATTACACCCAGCAGAAGGGTGAGGTGAAAAAAGAGCCGAACATCGACGAGCTGAAACGCAAGATGGAGCAGGCGCGTCTGAAAAAACTGCGTGGCGATCTCGACCAGCTGATTGAAGCGGATCCTAAACTGCGCGCGCTGCGGCCGCACCTGAAAATCGATCTGGTCCAGGAAGGGCTGCGTATTCAGATTATCGACAGCCAGAACCGCCCGATGTTTAAAACCGGGAGTGCGGAAGTTGAGCCGTACATGCGCGATATTTTACGCGCCATTGCGCCGGTGCTGAACGGCATTCCTAACCGAATCAGCCTGTCGGGCCACACGGATGACTTCCCGTACGCCAGTGGGGAGAAGGGATACAGCAACTGGGAGCTTTCTGCCGATCGTGCCAACGCCTCGCGTCGCGAGCTGGTGGCAGGTGGGCTTGATGATGGCAAGGTACTGCGCGTAGTCGGCATGGCAGCAACCATGCGGGTCTCCGACCGCGGGCCGGATGACGCCATCAACCGTCGTATCAGTCTTTTAGTGCTGAACCAGCAGGCGGAGCAGGCCATCCTGCACGAAAACGCCGAAAGTCAGAATGAGTCACTGGACGATTTAAAACAGCCTGGGGCCGTCCCTGCGGCTGCCGTTCCAACATCGCCACCAGCCAATCCGAGGTGATAGCGTGAGCATGGATATTAGCGATTTTTACCAGACATTCTTTGATGAAGCCGACGAACTGTTGGCGGATATGGAGCAACATTTGCTTGATCTGGTGCCCGAAGCACCGGACTCCGAGCAGCTCAATGCCATCTTCCGCGCGGCGCATTCTATTAAAGGCGGAGCCGGAACGTTTGGATTTACCATCCTGCAGGAAACGACCCATTTAATGGAAAACCTGCTTGATGAAGCACGACGCGGTGAGATGCAGCTCAATACCGACATTATCAACCTGTTTTTGGAAACCAAAGATATTATGCAGGAACAGCTCGACGCCTATAAAAGTTCGGCAGAGCCTGATGCCGCCAGCTTTGAATACATCTGCAATGCGCTGCGCCAGCTCGCCCTGGAAGCAAAAGGTGAGGTCGCTGCAGCCGTTGTCCCTGCGGCAAAGCTGAGCGTTGTCGATGCGGTTGCTGCTGAAGAGGCCGCGCCAGCCGCCGCGCAAGCGGGCAAGCTGCGCGTTGTGCTGTCACGCCTAAAAGAGAGCGAAGTTAACCTGCTGGAAGAAGAACTGGGTAACCTGGCGAAATTAAGTAACGTAGTGAAAGGCAAAGACAGCCTCGCAGCGACCCTCGATGACGGTATCAGTCAGGACGATATCGTGGCGGTGCTGTGCTTTGTCATTGAAGCCGACCAGATCGCCTTCGAAACGGAAGCCGCTGCGGTAGCAGCTCCGGCTGCAGAAGAAGAGGTTGCTGTCGTTGCCCAGGCCGCCGCACCGGCTGTGGCCCCAGCGGCCCCGGTGCTGAAGGCGGTGCCAAAAGAGGCCGCGGCGCCTGGCCGTGGTGAAAAACCAGCCGCGCGCTCCAGTGAGTCCACCAGCATTCGCGTTGCCGTTGAGAAGGTTGACCAGCTGATTAACCTGGTTGGCGAACTGGTGATCACCCAGTCCATGCTGGCGCAGCGTTCTAACGAACTGGACCCGGTCACGCACGGCGATCTGATCACCAGCATGGGCCAGCTTCAGCGTAATGCCCGCGACCTGCAGGAATCGGTGATGTCCATCCGCATGATGCCGATGGAATATGTCTTCAGCCGCTTCCCGCGCCTGGTGCGCGACCTTGCCAGCAAGCTGAATAAGCAGATTGAACTGACCCTGATGGGCAGCTCAACGGAGCTGGATAAGAGCCTGATCGAGCGCATCATCGACCCGTTAACGCACCTGGTGCGTAACAGCCTCGACCATGGTATTGAACTGCCGGAAAACCGCATTGCCGCCGGGAAATCTCCGGTCGGGAATCTGATCCTCTCTGCGGAACATCAGGGCGGGAACATCTGCATCGAAGTGACCGACGACGGCGCGGGCCTTAACCGCGAGCGCATCCTGGCGAAAGCCATTTCACAGGGGATGGCGGTGAATGAAAACATGACCGACGAAGAAGTGGGCATGCTGATCTTCGCGCCGGGCTTCTCGACCGCCGAGCAGGTGACGGACGTTTCCGGACGCGGCGTTGGCATGGACGTGGTGAAACGTAACATTCAGGAGATGGGCGGCCACGTTGAGATCCAGTCTAAACAGGGCTCCGGCACCACCATCCGCATCCTGCTCCCGCTGACGCTGGCGATCCTCGACGGCATGTCGGTCAAAGTCGCGGACGAAGTCTTCATTCTGCCGCTGAACGCGGTGATGGAATCCCTCCAGCCGCGTGAAGAAGATCTGCATCCGCTGGCGGGCGGCGAGCGCGTTCTCGAAGTGCGCGGTGAGTACCTGCCGCTGGTCGAGCTGTGGAAAGTGTTCGAAGTGGACGGGGCGAAGACCGAGGCCACGCAGGGTATCGTGGTGATCCTGCAAAGCGCGGGCCGTCGCTACGCGCTGCTGGTCGATCAGCTGATTGGTCAGCACCAGGTGGTGGTGAAGAACCTCGAAAGCAACTACCGCAAGGTGCCGGGTATTTCTGCTGCCACCATTCTGGGGGATGGTAGCGTAGCGCTGATCGTCGACGTGTCGGCGCTTCAGGGATTAAATCGTGAACAACGTGTGGCGTACACAGCCGCCTGATTAAGTAGAAGGTAATAACATGACCGGTATGAGTAATGTAACGAAACTGGCGGGCGAGCCATCAGGGCAGGAGTTCCTGGTATTCACTTTGGGCGATGAGGAGTACGGCATCGATATCCTGAAAGTGCAGGAAATTCGTGGTTACGACCAGGTTACCCGCATCGCTAACACGCCAGCGTTTATTAAAGGCGTCACCAACCTGCGCGGCGTGATTGTGCCAATCGTGGATCTGCGCGTGAAGTTCAGCCAGGGCGACGTTGACTACAACGACAATACCGTGGTGATCGTCCTGAACCTGGGACAGCGCGTGGTGGGTATCGTGGTGGATGGCGTATCTGACGTGCTTTCCCTGACCTCTGACCAGATTCGTCCTGCGCCGGAGTTTGCGGTCACGCTGTCGACCGAATACCTGACCGGCCTGGGGGCGCTCGGCGAGCGTATGCTGATTCTGGTGAACATCGAGAAGCTGCTGAACAGCGAAGAGATGGCGCTGCTGGATATCGCGGCTAATCATGTAGCGTAGGTAAATGCAAAACGGCAACCCAGGTTGCCGTTTTTTTGTGTTTGCTCCCTCTCCCTGTGGGAGAGGGCTGGGGTGAGGGCATCAGGCCTCACCCTTTTTCATGCCATTACGCTTCCTGCTTTACCAGTTCAGCTTCAGCTTCCCGCGCACCTTCATTCTGCGAGAGCATCGCCGTCGCAATCCCGTTCCCCAGCACGTTAATCGCGGAACGCCCCATATCCAGGAAGTGGTCGATCCCCATCAGCAGCAGGATCCCCGCCACCGGAATGTTAAAGCTTGGGATCGTCGCGGCCAGCACCACCAGCGAAGAACGCGGCACGCCCGCAATGCCTTTTGACGCCAGCATCAGGGTTAACATCAGCACCGTCACCTCAGAGAAGCTCAGGTGAATGTTGTACGCCTGCGCAATAAACATCGAGGCAAACGAGCAGTACACCATTGACCCCACGAGGTTGAAGGAGTAGCCAATCGGCAGAACGAAAGAGGCGATATTGCGCGAGCAGCCAAAGCGCTCCAGCTGCTCCAGTGTTTTAGGGTAGGCCGCTTCAGAACTGCTGGTGGTGAATGCGACCAGCACCGGATCTTTCAGCATGCTGACCAGGCGAAACACCTCTTTTTTCAGCACCATGTAACCCACGGCCAGCAGCACCATGCAGGTGAGAAGAATGGCAACGTAGTAGCCGCCGATAAAGGAGGCGTAGTTCAACAGGATGCCCAGACCCTGCGTGGCAATGACGGAGGAGATCGCCGCGAAGATGGCCAGTGGCGCAACGTACATCACGTAACCCGTTACCTTCAGCATGATATGGGAAACCACATCCAGTGCGGCCACCAGCGGCGCGTTGAATTTCTGCCCCAGCGACGCGCCGCCGATGCCGAAGAACATCGAGAACACCACAATCTGCAGGATCTCATTGTTCGACATCGCCCCCGCGATGCTGGTGGGAATGGTGTGAGACAGGAACGCTTTCAGCGTCATCCCGCCCACGGCCAGACCGGTATCCACCGCCTCGGTTGGAATAGTCAGGTTCAGGCCGCTTCCCGGACGCTCCAGCGTGACGATAAACAGTCCGACCAGAATAGAAAGCACGGATGAACTGATGAACCATACCATCGCTTTTCCGCCCACCCGGCCTATGGTGGAGGTTTCTCCCAGCTTCATAATGCCTACGGTCAGCGTGCTGAAGACCAGCGGCGCAATAACCATTTTGATCAGACGGAGGAAAATATCGGTCAGAAGGGTAATATTATCCGACCAGGCTTTGATGGCATCCGCAGATGCGTACTCGTGAATTGCCGCCCCTGAAAGAATACCCGCCAGCATGAATATCACGATGAAGAGTGTAAGTTTGTTTGCACTTGCCACGAAAAAAGACCCTCTATGCGCTATCAGATGTCGCCCGCGCCGATACATATAAATTTTTTATTACTGCGCGGGAAAATATTCGGCACATAAATTGACGCAAAGCGTAGGGGGATACAACAAGTTTTTAAGTTTTATTGATTTTGTTGTTGGTAGCATGACGATATATTGTGATGGTGATCACACTATAAGGGATATATTCTCTTCTGAAAAAATAAAAATGCGGCCAAAATAATTTTAATTCATTGTTATTTATAAGAATATTAAGTCAATAGGACACAAGGATTATGCGTTTTGGGGCGGGTGGTGGAAGCGATATCCGTAAACTAAATTCTCATTAACCCCTCTCAGAGGAACCTTAAGCGGGGCTAACATCTTGAACAGCATAAATAAAATGTGGCAAGGGAACGCGTTTGACTTCCGGAGGGTGGAAAATGAAAAGAAAACGCCTTTTAATCTGCGCTGGCGCGTTACTGGCGGCGACAACGGTACATCCTGCGCTGGCCGTGACCAGCAGCGGCACCATCGGTGCGACGCTGACCCTCACAAACGGGTGTCTGATTAACGGATCGCCCACGCAAAACGGTATTAACTTCGGGACACTCGATTTTGGTACCCATCCCGCCACGTTTTCCACGCTGACCACCCAGCTCACCGGCGCCAGCGGCGGGAATACGTTCACCATTCAGTGCACCACCGCCAGCTATACGGTGGCGATCACCGGCAACACTAACTCCACCGCACCCGGTACCGTGGTCGGCACGCCGGGCACGCCTGCGCGCTATCTGATCAATACCGCCAATGCGGCGCAGGGCGTGGCTTACAGTCTGTACAGCGACAGCGGATTTAACAACGTCATCGCCAACAACGCGGCGCTGCCGGTCGCGTCGACGGCGGGCGGGGTCAACAGCTACACCCTTTACGGGCGCATCACCGGCGGCGGTAACAGCGTCACGGTGGTGCCGGGCACTTATACCGACACGATCAACGTCAGCGTCACCTACTAGCTCCAGCCATGAAGGCCTCCTTTTTAAGTCTGCGCGCTTGCGCAGAGGGGATTGTGCAGCCTTTTTTTGCGCTGGCGCTGGGGCTGACCCTGGTTTCCGGGGCCGGCGCGGTGACGTCGCAGTCGTTTAAGGTGAGCGCGACCGTCGTGCCGGGATGTTCTGTCACGACGGGGACCGGCGGGATCTTCGGGACGCTGGATTTTGGGACCCATACCGGCGTGGAGAGTGCCCCGGTCAGCACCAGCTTTGTGCCCAACGGGGCGCTGTCCATCGCCTGCACGCCGGGCGTGGCGCTGAGCATGAGCATCAACGGCGGGCAAAACTACGCCTCGGTGCGCCGCATGACGCGTTCAGGCGGCACCGACGTGGTGGGCTACCGGCTTTACAGCAGCAGTTCACTGGCGGCGAACAGTGAGATTGGGGTCAACCAGGCCATCCCGGTGACCTACACCAACAGCAACAATATTGCACTACCACTTTTTGGCGTAGCGCTGCTGACGGGATTTAGCCCGGCAGGCACCTATTCCGATCAGCTCACCGTGACCTTGTCATGGTGAAAAAGGGAGAACATTCGATGAAGCCACTATTCAGGCATTGGTACCTGGTGAGTATGTTGGGCGTGACCGCCATGGCGGCAGGACAGGCGCAGGCGGCGGCGACCATTCTGTTATGGCCCATCGATCCGTGGCTGTCGGCCGACAGCAAAGCGACTGAATTGTGGATCCAGAATCAGGGAAACAGTGCCACAACGATGCAGGTGCGCATTGTGCGCTGGAAGCAGGAGGGGGGCTTTGAGCGCTATACCGCCCAGCAGGACGTGGTCGCCAGCCCGCCCATCGTCACCATCGGCAAAGGCAGTAAACAGCTGATCCGCCTGATCAAACAGGGTACGGTTCCGATGGGCGTTGAACAAGCCTATCGCATTATCGTGGATGAAATTCCCCAGCCGGACGCGAAGGCCGACCCCGCCATCGGCCTTAAACTGCAGATGCGCTATTCCATACCGCTGTTCGTTTACGGACAGGGGATCCCGACAATAAAAGAGGGGGCGCATCATGCCCTCGTGGATACCCGTAACCTAAGCTGGCGCGTCACGCAGGTGGCGGGCCAGCCTGCCATTGAAGTGCGCAATCAGGGCGATGTTCACGTCAGGCTCAGCCAGGTGGCGCTGGAGCAGGGGGGACAAAAGCGCATGATTGCGGATGGCCTGCTGGGCTATGTGCTGCCGGGCAGCACCCGCAGCTGGCCGATTCCGGCCGGGATCCGCCAGCCCAGCCAGATCAGCGCGCAGATTAATGCCAGGGATGCACAATGGCAGTCGACGCCCGTCAACTGAAGCCCGCAATGATGATCCTGCTTTGCGTGAGTACCAGTACCTGGGCCGAACCGGGTGATGACAGCTTACCGCCGCCGCCGCAAGCGCAGGCGATAAACGGGGAGGCGGTTTTCCAGCTCGCCCTGGTACTGAACCACTACGACACCGGGCTGGTGGTTCCCGTGACGCAACGCGACGGCGCTTACTATATCTCCAGCGCCGATTTGCTGCGCGCCGGGCTTCCGCCTGAACATGTGCCCAACGGCGACGTCAATCTCAGCACGCTTCCGGCGGTGCGGGTGGAGTACGACAGTCCCGCCCAGCGTCTGCTGCTGACCGTGCCCCGTGAGTGGATAACCTCCCGCGTCACCCCGTTTGGCGGCCAGCCGACGCAGAGTAAGCCTCACTATGGCAGAGGCGCGCTGCTCAATTACGATTTTTATACCAACCATACCGAGCACGTCGGCGGGCAGGCCTCGCTCTGGCATGAATTCCGCTACTTCAATGAAAACGGTTCATTCTCCTCCACCGGCTACGCCCGCGAAAATTTCACCGGCAACGACGGTCAGCAGGAGGGCTATGTCCGCTATGACACCACCCTGCTGGTGACCAACGAGGAGGACGCCACCACCTGGACCGCCGGGGATGTCATTAGCGATGCCCTGAGCTGGAGCAGCAGCGTCCGCATGGGCGGGATCAGCTATGGGCGTGATTTCTCCCTGCGTCCGGACCTGGTGACCTGGCCGCTGCCGGAATTTTCAGGTGAAGCGGCGGTGCCGACCTCGGTCGACCTCTTCATCAACGGCTACCGCTCCGGGTCCACGCAGCTGCAGCCCGGACCGTTCACCCTGACGAACCTGCCCTACATTAACGGCGCCGGGGATGCGGTGCTGGTCACCACCGATGCGCTGGGGCGCCAGGTGAGTACCACGCTGCCGTTTTACGTCACCAGCGATCTGCTGAAAGAAGGGCTGAGCGACGGGGCCGTTACCCTGGGGAGCCTGCGGCGCAACTACGGCATTAAGAATTTTGACTACGGCCCGGCGGCGGGGAGCGGATCGTATCGCTACGGCCTGACGGACTGGCTGACGCTGGAGGGGCACGCCGAAGGCGCGGAGGAACTGGCGCTCGCCGGTGCGGGGACGGTGGTCAAGCTGGGGCGTTTTGGCGTGGTGAATACCTCGTACAGCCAGAGCCGGATGCGCGGAGATGACGGCGGGCAAATCAACTGGGGCTACCAGTACAGCACCAGCGAGTTCAGCCTCGCCACCCAGCATACCCGCCGCGATCGCGGCTTTGGTAACCTGGCCCTGTATGACCAGCCGACGGTGTACGACGAAAATGACCGCCCCATCGCCAGCTTTAGCCGCAATACCGATCAATATTCCCTGACCTTCAACCTGGGGGAATACGGCAACATCGGGGCGGCCTGGATCGGCGTGGAGAGCTTTGACAGCCAGAAAACCGAGCTGCTTAACCTCTCCTGGAGCCGAAATCTGTGGGGCTCCAGCAGCATTTACCTCGCCGCCAGCCGGGACCAGCAGCGGGGCGACTGGACGGTCGCGATGTCATTCCAGGTGCCGCTGGGCGAACGCGACAGCGCGGCGCTCACCGTGGAAAATACCCCGGATGCAGGCAGCACGCAGCGCATCAACTACAACCACTCGATGCCCTCCGACGGCGGCTTCAGCTGGAATATGGCGTGGGCGAACCAGTCGCGATCGAATAACTACCAGCAGGGAACGGTGGGCTGGCGCAATAACAATATCGAGCTGCAGGGGGGCGGGTACGGCGAGAAGGGCATGATGACCTGGTGGAGCGAAGCGATGGGCTCCCTGGTGCTGATGGACGGCGAACTGTTTGCGGCAAACAAAATCAACGATGCGTTTGTGGTCATCAGCACCGATGGCCAGCCGGATGTCCCCGTCAGCTATGAAAACCAGCCGGTTGGTAAAACCAACCGCAACGGGTATCTGCTGGTGAGCGGCGTCTCGGCCTATTACCCGGCAAGCTACAGTATTAATACCCTGAACCTGCCTGCCGACACCCGGCTGAAAGAGACCGAGCGGCGGGTGGCGATCCGCCGCCACAGCGGTTATCTGGTGGATTTCCCGATGGAACAGGAGCGGGTAGCGAGCGTCATCCTGCACGACGCGCAGGGGGAGGCCATTCCGGTGGGAAGCCAGGTTCGACGCGCCTCGCGCAGCAATGCGGTGGTGGGATATGACGGGATTGCCTGGCTGGAAAACCTCAGCGACGTCAATCTGCTCGACGTCACGACGCCGACAGGCAAACGCTGCAGGGCAACGCTGACCATCGGCGCGAACCCGGACCACAGGCTGCAAACCTACGGCCCGCTGGTCTGCCGGGAGGGGCCATGAAGCGCTGGGTGATGTTGCTCCTGCTGCTGCTCTCCGGCGGCAGCTGGGCGGCCTGTACCGTCAGCACGGTCAATGCGTCGTTCGGCAGCGTCACGTCGTTTGCGCTGAGCGGCTCCGGGGAGGTGGAGACCACCGGCACGCTGGTGGTGGCGTGTGATGCGATACTCAACCTGCTGACGAACGACTCGGTGACGCTGAACTACACCGCAGCAACGATATCGGCCAACAGTCGTGCGACCCTGAAACGCACCGATAATGCCGCCATCACGGACGTGATCCCCACCCGGCTGTGTGGACTTTCGGGTTGCGCGAGCAGCAGTGAGGTACAGATAAGTAAATCGTATACCTGGAGCGGAAATACCTTGCTGGGATTGCTCGGGTCAAAGCAGTACAACATTCCGCTCTATTTCCGCACCGTCGCCGGACAAAACGTCTCTGCCGGGCCGTATCAGGTGCAGTTAACCTTCAGCGTTAACTACAGCGTCTGTTCCGTGGGGGCGCTCGGTATTTGCACCATCAATCAAACGGGAACCGCAACGACCAGCATTCTGCTTAACATGAACGTCACCAACGACTGCAGCGCCATGACCACGCCGGACGTCAACTTTAACAGTGCGCCGCTGGTGCAAAATTTCCCCACGGTCTCGCAGGCGATTGCCGTCACCTGTACCAAAGGCAGTACCTATACCATCGGGATTAACAATGGTGCCAACGCGCTGAATAACGTGCGCCGGATGGTGAGCGGCAGTAACTACCTGAGTTATGACATCTATAAAGAAGCCACGACTAACCGCTGGGGCAGCAGCGGCAGCGAACGCTGGACCAGCGCGACTTCCTCGCTGGTCAGCGCCGACGGCCTGCTGCGTACCTATAACTACACCGCCAAAGTCCTGACGAATCAGGCCACGCCACCCGCCGGTACCTACACCGATACGCTGATTGTCGACGTGGCATTTTAACCCCCGCGCTTTTCCCTTTCGCAAATGTAAAGTTCCTGTGGCCTGTGCCGATAACACCGTTAATAAATCTATGAGAAGGTGTTGTATGTTGAACCGTATCCGCGTTGTCACAATGCTCATGATGGTGCTGGTCATTTTCGCACTACTTCAGCTTATCTCCGGCGGGCTTTTTTTCTCGTCTTTAAAACAGAACCAGGACAGTTTCGCCGCCTCAAACGATCTCCGCCTGCAGCAGAGTGAGCTCACCTCAACGTGGGATCTGATGCTGCAAACGCGCATCAACCTGAGCCGCTCGTCCGCGCGCATGATGATGGATCCCAACAACCAGCAGAGCAGCGCGAAAACCGATCTGCTGAAAAATGCCCGGGCGACCCTCGCTGACGCCGCTAAACATTACAACGCCTTCAAGAAGATCGCACCGCAGCCTGCTATGGCACAGGTGAGCCAGAACATTGATGAAAAATACAGCGCTTACCATGCCGGGCTGACGGAGCTGATTCAGTTCCTGGAGAGCGGCAACATGGATGCCTACTTCGCACAGCCGACGCAGGGTATGCAAAACGCACTCGGCGCGGCGCTGGGGGAATACGCGAAGGCCAGCGGCGATCTGTATCACTCGGCCTTTACTGAAAGCCAGAATGACTACCGCTTTGCGAAATGGCAGATGGCGGTATTGGCCCTGGCGCTGGTCATTGTGCTGTTCGCTGTGTGGTACGGCATTCGCCATATCCTGCTGAACCCTCTCGGCCGCGTGATTGCCCATATTCGCGAGATTGCCTCTGGCGATCTGACCAAAACGCTGACCGTTTCCGGACGTAACGAGATCACCGAGCTGGCCAACAGTGTCGACCACATGCAGCGTTCATTGATCGAGACCGTCGCCAACGTGCGTAACGGATCCGAGGCGATCTATACCGGCACCAGCGAAATCGCGATGGGGAATAACGATCTCTCATCTCGTACCGAGCAGCAGGCGTCGGCGCTGGAAGAGACGGCCGCCAGCATGGAGCAGCTCACCGCAACCGTGAAGCAGAACGCCGATAACGCCCGCCAGGCGTCTCAGCTGGCGGAAAGCGCCTCCGAAACCGCGCAGCGCGGCGGTCGCGTGGTGGATGGCGTGGTGAAAACCATGCACGAAATCGCCGACAGCTCGAAGAAAATCGCCGACATCATCAGCGTCATCGACGGCATTGCCTTCCAGACCAACATTCTGGCGCTGAACGCCGCCGTGGAAGCGGCGCGTGCGGGCGAACAGGGACGCGGGTTTGCCGTGGTGGCCGGAGAAGTGCGCAACCTGGCCAGCCGCAGCGCCAACGCGGCAAAAGAGATCAAGTCGCTGATTGAAGACTCCGTCTCCCGCGTGGATACCGGCTCCGTGCTGGTGGAGAGTGCCGGGGAGACCATGAATGACATCGTGAATGCCGTTACCCGCGTGACGGACATCATGGGTGAAATCGCCTCTGCGTCCGATGAGCAGAGTCGTGGTATCGACCAGGTTGCCCTGGCGGTATCGGAAATGGACCGCGTGACACAGCAAAACGCCGCGCTGGTGCAGGAGTCCGCTGCGGCGGCCGCTGCGCTGGAAGACCAGGCGAGCCGTCTGAAGATGGCCGTCTCGGCGTTTCGTCTCGCTTCACTCGCTGGAAATACGGTCACTGCGCAAGCTACGTACCGCGCGCCAGCCGCCGACACGGCGGTCACCTGCACGCGTGCTGCAACGACCGGACAAGATGAAAACTGGGAAACATTTTGACTGACAATTAAACCGCGGCTGCTTGCCGCTTGATGGGAGCGTGGATGTTAAATCGTATTCGTATCTCGACCACACTGTTTTTGATTCTGATCCTTTGCGGTGTGTTGCAGGTTGGCAGTAACGGGTTGTCTTTTTGGGCGTTTCGCGATGGCTATCAGAATTTGCAGGACGTTGAGGCGAGTAATCAGCAGCGCTCCGCACTGGCACAAACGCGTGCCGTGCTGTTGCAGGCAAGCACTGCGCTGAACAAGGCAGGAACCTTAACCGCGCTCAGCTATCCGCCGGATGACATTAAGGCGCTGATGGCAACGGCGCGCGACAGCCTGAAGCAGGCAGACGCACAGTTTAAGGCCTTCACGGCGCAGGCGGCTGACGGCGAGAAAGAGAAAGCGCTGAAGGCGGCCATGAAAAAGAACTTTGAGCAGTGGTACAGAGATCTGGACCACCAGGCGACCTGGCTTGAGAACAACCAGCTTTCGGACTTCATGACCGCTCCGGTCCAGGCGTCTCAGGCGGCGTTTGACGGCAGCTTTGACGCATGGCAGCAGGATATCAATCAGTCTGTTCTGCGCGCCGGTGAAGCAAGCCGCACCAGCTATCACATGTCGGGCGTTATCTTTGCCGTCGTTGTGATTCTGGCGGGGCTGCTGACCGGCGGGGCGCTGCTCTGGGCGCGCAGAATGATTGTGCAGCCGCTGGCGATTATCAGCAGCCACTTCGACAGTATTGCGAAGGGGGATCTGGCGCGTCCGGTGGCGGTGTTTGGCAAAAACGAAATTTCGGCGATCTTTGCCAGCCTGAAGGCCATGCAGGGGTCGCTGCGGGAAACGGTATCCGACGTGCGTCAGGGCAGTTACGCCATGCATACGGGGATCTCAGAGATTGCGGCGGGGAATAACGATCTCTCGTCCCGCACCGAGCAGCAGGCGGCGTCGCTGGCGCAGACGGCGGCCAGTATGGAACAGCTGACCGCGACGGTAAGCCAGAACGCCGATAACGCGCGCCAGGCGTCTGACCTGTCAAAACAGGCGGCGCTGACGGCGAAGAGAGGGGGCGATCAGGCCTCTCACGTGGCCAGCACCATGCAGGAGATTGCCGCCAGCTCGCAGAAGATCGGCGACATCATCAGCGTGATTGACGGTATTGCGTTTCAGACCAACATCCTGGCGCTGAACGCCGCCGTGGAAGCGGCGCGCGCCGGCGAGCAGGGACGTGGGTTTGCGGTGGTGGCAGGTGAAGTGCGAAACCTGGCGAGCCGCAGCGCCAACGCGGCGAAAGAGATTAAGTCCCTCATTGAAGAGTCGGTCTCTCGCGTCCAGCAGGGGTCTGCCCTGGTGGATACGGCGGCGCATACCATGCACGAGATCGTCACCTCAGTGACGCGGGTTAACGACATCATGGGCGAAATTGCCTCGGCGTCGGACGAACAGCGTCGCGGGATAGAGCAGGTGGCTCAGGCCGTCAGCCAGATGGATCAGGTGACGCAACAGAATGCCTCGTTAGTTGAGGAAGCGGCAGCGGCAACCGATCAGCTGGCCAGCCAGGCGGATCGTCTCACCGGGCTGGTCGCGGTATTTAATGTGAAAGAGCACGTTGAAGCAGTAACAGAAGTCGGGCGGTCGCAGGCCGTGCCAGTTGTATCCTGAATGTAATTAAGAAGGCGCTATGACATCACCAATGCCCCCTGGGCAAACGTCATTATTGTTGCAGATGACACAGCGCCTCGCGCTGTCCGACGCGCATTTTCGTCGGATATGTCAGTTAATCTACCAGCGTGCGGGGATCGTGCTTGCGGATCATAAGCGAGACATGGTCTACAACCGACTGGTGCGGCGCTTGCGTACGCTGGGGCTGGATGATTTTGGCCGTTATCTGAGCATGCTCGAAGCGAACCAGAACAGCGCGGAGTGGCAGGCTTTTATTAACTCACTCACGACCAACCTGACGGCCTTTTTCCGTGAAGCCCACCACTTTCCGGTTCTGGCCGAGCATGCGCGCCGTCGCACCGGGGAGTATCGCGTATGGAGTGCGGCCGCCTCAACGGGTGAAGAGCCGTACTCGCTGGCGATCACCCTTGCCGATACGCTGGGCATGGCGCCGGGACGCTGGAAGGTCTACGCCAGCGATATCGATACCGAAGTGCTGGAGAAAGCGCGCAACGGCGTGTATCGCCAGGACGAGCTGAAAACGCTGTCGCCGCAGCAGCTGCAGCGTTACTTCATGCGCGGTACGGGGCCGCATGAAGGCCTGGTTCGCGTACGCCAAGAGCTGGCGAACTGCGTCGAATTCGCGCCCGTTAACCTGCTCGATAAGCAGTACAACGTGCCGGGGCCTTTCGACGCCATTTTTTGCCGTAACGTCATGATCTATTTTGATAAAACGACGCAACAGGACATTCTGCGTCGGTTTGTTCCGTTGCTCAAGCCTGACGGTTTACTGTTTGCCGGGCACTCGGAAAACTTCAGCAACCTCGCGCGTGAGTTTAGCCTGCGTGGGCAAACGGTATACGCGCTGAGTAAGGAAAAAGCATGAGTAAAATCAGGGTATTGTCTGTCGATGATTCAGCGCTGATGCGTCAGATCATGACTGAAATCATCAATAGCCACAGCGACATGGAGATGGTGGCCACTGCGCCGGATCCGCTGGTAGCGCGGGATTTAATTAAAAAATATAACCCCGACGTGCTAACGCTGGATGTCGAGATGCCGCGCATGGATGGCATAGATTTCCTTGAGAAATTGATGCGCCTGCGTCCCATGCCGGTGGTGATGGTCTCCTCCCTGACCGGGAAAGGATCGGAAATCACTCTGCGCGCGCTGGAGCTGGGGGCGGTGGATTTTGTCACCAAACCGCAGCTCGGCATTCGCGAGGGGATGCTGGCGTACAGCGAGATGATCGCCGAGAAAATTCGCACCGCCTCGCGCGCGAAGCTCGCGGCCCACAAGCCGATGGCCGCGCCGGCAACCCTGAAGGCCGGACCGTTACTCAGCTCGGAAAAACTGCTGGTTATTGGGGCGTCAACCGGAGGAACAGAGGCAATTCGCCATGTACTCCAGCCATTGCCGCTTTCAAGTCCGGGTATTCTGATCACGCAGCATATGCCGCCTGGCTTTACCCGCTCCTTCGCCGAACGTCTGAACAAGCTGTGCCAGATCAGCGTGAAAGAGGCGGAAGACGGCGAGCGCGTGCTGCCGGGACATGCGTATATCGCGCCGGGGGACAAGCATATGGAACTGGCGCGCAGCGGCGCTAACTATCAAATCAAAATTCATGACGGACCGCCGGTTAACCGGCACCGTCCGTCGGTGGATGTGCTGTTTCATTCGGTGGCGAAACATGCGGGGCGCAACGCCGTTGGGGTGATCCTGACGGGGATGGGCAACGACGGTGCCGCCGGAATGCTTGCAATGCACCAGGCTGGCGCCTGGACGATTGCGCAGAATGAAGCAAGTTGTGTGGTGTTCGGCATGCCGCGCGAGGCCATCAATATGGGTGGCGTGAGCGAAGTGGTCGATCTTAGCCAAGTAAGCCAGCAGATGCTGGCGAAAATCAGTGCCGGACAGGCAATACGTATTTGACTCAGGAGTATTATTTTATGGCGGATAAAGAGCTTAAGTTTTTGGTTGTGGATGACTTTTCCACCATGCGTCGCATTGTGCGCAACCTGCTGAAAGAGCTGGGCTTCAACAACGTTGAAGAAGCAGAAGACGGCGTGGATGCGCTGAACAAACTGCAGGCTGGCGGGTTTGGTTTTGTCATCTCCGACTGGAACATGCCGAATATGGACGGTCTGGAGCTACTGAAAACCATTCGTGCAGACGCGGGCATGGCGTCTATGCCGGTGCTGATGGTCACTGCAGAAGCGAAAAAAGAGAACATCATTGCCGCTGCACAGGCGGGCGCAAGCGGCTACGTGGTGAAGCCATTCACCGCAGCGACCCTGGAAGAGAAGCTCGGTAAGATCTTCGAGAAACTCGGCATGTGAGGTGTTGGTGATGATGCAACCTGCAATGAAACCCGTTGAAGAACACTCGCCGAGCGACATCATCGTCCGCATCGGCAGCCTGACGCGCATGCTGCGTGACAGCCTGCGTGAACTGGGGCTGGATCAGGCCATTGCCGAAGCGGCGGAAGCGATCCCGGACGCCCGCGACCGTCTGGACTACGTTGTGCAGATGACCGCTCAGGCAGCTGAACGCGCGCTGAACAGCGTTGAAGCCTCACAGCCGCACCAGGATGCGATGGAAAAGGGCGCGAAAGCCCTGACCCAACGCTGGGATGAGTGGTTTGAGAATCCCATCGAGCTGGCGGATGCCCGCGAACTGGTGACCGACACCCGTCAGTTCCTTGGGGATGTGCCGGGCCACACCAGCTTCACCAACGCCCAGCTGCTGGACATTATGATGGCGCAGGATTTCCAGGATCTGACCGGTCAGGTCATCAAGCGCATGATGGATGTGATTCAGGAGATTGAGCGCCAGCTGCTGATGGTGCTGCTGGAGAACATCCCGGAACCGGCTGCCCGTCCAAAACGCGAGAACGAAAGCCTGCTCAATGGCCCGCAGCTCGACGCCAGCAAGGCGGGCGTGGTGGCAAGCCAGGATCAGGTGGACGACCTGCTGGACAGCCTCGGCTTCTGATTGTCCATTTCGCCTCAGGGGGTTACGCCGCCTGAGGCGGTTTACGACAAAATCACCGAAAAGAGCCCGAATAAACGGGCTTTTCCCGCAATTGGATTTCCGCTGCGCTGGCATGATACCCGTGACGTAATGGGCTGAGCATGCACTGTGGCAGAAGAGAACGACGACAAAACGGAAGCCCCCACACCCCACCGACTAGAAAAGGCGCGTGAGGAAGGGCAGATCCCCCGATCCCGAGAATTGACCTCCCTGCTGATCCTTATCGTAGGCGTGTGCATTATCTGGTGGGGCGGGGAGTCGCTCGCCCGCAAGCTGGCGGGGATGCTCTCTACCGGCTTACGTTTTGACCACAGCATGGTCAACGACCCGAATCTGATCCTCAGCCAGATTATTCAGCTGATAAAAGGGGCCATGGTTGCGCTACTGCCCCTGATTACCGGCGTGGTGCTGGTGGCGCTGGTCTCCCCGGTGATGCTGGGCGGGCTGGTCTTTAGCGGAAAATCGCTGCAACCTAAATTTTCAAAACTGAACCCGCTGCAGGGCATTGCGAAAATGTTCTCGGCGCAGACCGGGGCCGAGCTGCTCAAGGCTATTCTCAAATCGGTGCTGATGGGCAGTTCCGCAGGGTTTTTCCTCTGGTACCACTGGCCCGAAATGATGCGCCTTATCAGCGAGTCGCCCCTTACCGCGATGAGCAATGCGCTGAACCTGGTCGGGCTTTGCGCGCTGCTGGTGGTGCTCAGCATTATTCCGATGGTGGGTTTTGACGTTATCTTCCAGCTCTATTCCCACTTCAAGAAACTGCGAATGTCACGTCAGGACATTCGCGACGAATACAAGCAGATGGAAGGTGACCCGCACGTGAAGGGGCGCATCCGGCAGATGCAGCGTGCCGCCGCTCGTCGCCGAATGATGGAAGACGTGCCGAAAGCCGACGTCATCGTTACCAACCCGACGCACTATTCCGTGGCGCTGCGCTATGACGAAAACAAAATGAGCGCGCCGAAAGTGGTGGCAAAAGGGGCGGGGCTGATTGCATTGCGTATCAGGGAAATTGGTACCGAAAACCGCGTGCCGATCCTGGAAGCGCCTCCGCTGGCGCGAGCCCTTTACCGCCACGCGGATATCGGACAACAGATCCCTGGACAGCTCTACGCCGCGGTGGCGGAAGTGCTGGCCTGGGTATGGCAGTTGAAGCGCTGGCGTCTGGCCGGCGGTCAACGGCCTGTCAAACCTGAGAACCTTCCGGTGCCTGCCGCGCTGGATTTTATGAACGAGAAGGACACTGATGGCTAATCTGGTGGCAATGTTGCGCCTGCCCGGCAACCTGAAATCGACCCAATGGCAGATCCTTGCCGGGCCGATCCTCATCCTGTTAATTCTGTCGATGATGGTACTGCCGCTCCCGGCGTTCATCCTCGATCTGCTTTTCACCTTCAATATTGCGCTGTCCATTATGGTGCTGCTGGTGGCGATGTTCACCCAGCGCACGCTGGAGTTCGCCGCGTTCCCGACCATTCTGCTGTTTACCACCTTGCTGCGACTGGCGCTGAACGTGGCCTCCACGCGTATCATCCTGATGGAGGGCCACACCGGCGCGGCAGCGGCGGGTAAGGTGGTCGAGGCCTTCGGCCACTTCCTGGTGGGCGGGAACTTCGCTATCGGGATCGTGGTGTTCGTCATCCTCGTTATCATTAACTTTATGGTTATCACCAAGGGTGCCGGGCGTATCGCGGAAGTGGGCGCGCGTTTTGTGCTGGACGGGATGCCGGGCAAGCAGATGGCGATCGACGCCGATCTGAACGCCGGGCTTATCGCCGAAGATGAAGCGAAAAAGCGCCGCGCGGAAGTGACCCAGGAAGCGGACTTCTACGGCTCCATGGACGGTGCAAGTAAGTTTGTGCGCGGGGATGCCATCGCGGGCATCCTGATCATGGTGATTAACGTGGTCGGCGGCCTGCTGGTGGGGGTACTGCAGCACGGGATGGACATGGGCCACGCGGCGGAAAGCTATACGCTGCTGACCATTGGTGACGGTCTGGTCGCACAGATCCCGGCGCTGGTTATCTCCACTGCGGCGGGCGTTATCGTGACCCGCGTCAGTACCGATCAGGACGTTGGCGAGCAGATGGTGGGCCAGCTCTTCAGTAACCCGCGCGTGATGCTGCTGGCGGCTGCGGTGCTCGGGCTGCTCGGCCTGGTGCCGGGGATGCCAAACCTCGTGTTCCTGCTGTTTACGGCGGGGCTGCTGGGGCTGGCCTGGTGGATGCGTGGTCGTGAGACCAGGCCGGCTGCGGATCCGGTTCCGGTGAAAATGCCGGAGAACACCCAGGCCGTAGAAGCGACCTGGAACGACGTTCAACTGGAAGATTCCCTGGGAATGGAAGTGGGGTATCGCCTGATCCCGATGGTGGATTTCCAGCAGGATGGCGAGCTGCTCGGCCGCATCCGCAGCATCCGTAAAAAATTCGCCCAGGACATGGGCTTCCTGCCGCCGGTGGTGCATATCAAGGACAATATGGACCTGCCGCCTGCGCGCTATCGTATTCTGATGAAGGGTGTTGAAATTGGCAGCGGCGATGCTTACCCGGGACGCTGGCTGGCGATTAACCCTGGCACTGCAGCAGGCACGCTGCCGGGCGAGCAGACCGTCGATCCGGCCTTTGGCCTGGCGGCAATCTGGATTGAAAGCGCGCTGAAAGAGCAGGCGCAAATTCAGGGTTATACGGTTGTCGAAGCCAGTACCGTGGTGGCAACCCACCTTAATCATCTGATTGGGCAATTCTCGGCAGAGCTGTTTGGCCGTCAGGAAGCGCAGCAGCTTCTCGATCGCGTGACGCAAGAGATGCCGAAGCTGACGGAAGACCTGGTGCCGGGCGTGCTGACGTTAACTACGCTGCACAAGGTGCTGCAAAACCTGCTTGAGGAAAAAGTGCCGATCCGCGATATGCGTACCATTCTGGAAACCCTTGCCGAGCATGCGCCGCTGCAGAGCGATCCGCACGAGCTGACGGCGGTGGTGCGCGTGGCGCTGGGGCGTGCGATCACCCAGCAGTGGTTCCCGGGGACCGGCGAAGTCCAGGTGATTGGCCTCGATACGCCGCTTGAACGCCTGCTGCTGCAGGCCCTGCAGGGCGGCGGCGGCCTCGAGCCTGGCCTGGCGGATCGCCTGCTGGAGCAAACTCAGGAGGCGTTGGCGCGTCAGGAGATGCTGGGCGCGCCGCCGGTGCTGCTGGTCAACCACGCGCTGCGTCCGCTGCTGTCGCGCTTCCTGCGCCGCAGCCTGAATCAGCTTGTTGTGCTGTCGAATCTGGAGCTGTCGGATAACCGCCATATCCGCATGACGGCAACGATTGGAGGAAAATAATGAAATGGCTATGGATTTTGCTCTTCCCGCTGGCGGCTCAGGCTGCCGGGGAAGGGACCTGGCAGGCAAGCAGCATGGGCGTGACCCTCAGCAACCGGGGTGTCGCCATGTCTTCTAATCCGCTGTCGCCCTCTGAAACGGTTTCTGGTCAGATGGGAATGGTGGTGTGGAACTACAGGCTGATTGGCCCAACGCCAGCCGGACTGCGGGTGCGCCTCTGCTCACAGACCCGCTGCACGGAAATCGACGGCGAAAATGGCACAACGCAGGCGTTCAACGGCGTGCCGGCCATTGAACCTTTACGTTTTATCTGGGAAGTGCCGGGCGGAGGACGTTTGATCCCGGCGCTGAAGGTGCAGAGCAATTCTGTCATCGTCAACTACCGCTAGCTGCCTGCCTTTGTCACCAGCCATCAGTCAATTCTGATGGCTGTCTCGCAAAATTGACCTCACCTTTTGATGCAACAGAAACGCTGTTTTATAAATTAGTGACACGCGTGACGCGACTCTTTGCATTTTTGCCATTTACCCTGCCCGTGATGGCAGAAACAGAAAGGTATCAGGACGTCGTTGCATTTACTGTAGCCGTGTTAAAACTCCCCGATGAGCCTTACTTGCAGGGAGTCTCCCAAATTTGCTTAGGGTTGACGGCAATGAAAACACGTAAAATTGGACTCGCAAATTATCTTGCTTACGGGGCAGGCGATTTTCTCGGGGCTGGTACGACCGCCCTGACGGCGGCCTGGCTTTTGTATTTTTATACCACATTCTGTGGACTCACACCGATTGAAGCAACCTTCATCTTTGCCGCTGCGAGGGTGCTGGATGCTGTTGTCAGCCCGTTAATGGGCTTTTTGACGGATAACTTCGGTACGACCTGGGCTGGAAAGCGCTTTGGTCGCCGTAAGTTCTTTATCCTGCTAGGCATTCCGTGCGTGTTCAGCTACTCGTTGATGTGGGTAGGGGACATGAATTTCTGGTACTACCTGCTGACCTATCTGGTGTTTGATATTGTCTACACCATGATTCTGGTGCCTTACGAGACGCTGGTGCCGGAAATGACCGACGACTTCAAACAGAAAACCAAGTTCTCCGGGGCGCGTATTTCTATGGCGCAGATGTCAGCGATTCTGGCCTCCTTCCTGCCGGGGATCCTGCTCACCCACTTCGGTAAAGACAACGCCGTCTCATTCTTTTACGCAAGCCTGGTTTTCTCCGTGCTGTGCGCCCTGATGCTGACCTTTGTCTGGTTCTTTACCTGGGAGCGCCCGCGTGAGGAGTGGTCTGAAGCGGCGCTGCGTGCCGAAGAAGAGAAGAAGAAACTGACGCTGGGGCAAAGCATCAATCGTCTGTTTGTCGAATTAAGCTCTACGCTGCGCATCAAGATTTTCCGCCAGCATCTCGGCATGTACCTCGGCGGCTACATCGCGCAGGACGTATTTAACGCAGTCTTCACCTATTACGTGGTGTTTGTGCTGATGCAGGAAGCGTCAATAGCGTCCAACCTGCTGGGCACGATGGCTATCTTCCAGTTCCTCGCCGTGATCGGGATGATCCCGCTGTGTATTCGCTTCGGACCTGCGCCGTCCTACCGCATGGTGGTGGTGCTGTTTGGCCTGGCGTCTCTCTCTTACGCCATGCTCTATTACGCCGGTCTGAGCGACGTCTACGCTCTGCTGTTGCTGATCTCTGCGGTGGCTGGGCTGGGTCGCGGCGGTATTAACTACGTGCCATGGAATACCTATACCTACATTGCTGACGTGGATGAAGCGATCACCGGCCAGCGCCGGGAAGGGATTTTCGCCGGCATCATGACCCTGACCCGTAAGGCGTCACAGGCCGGTGCGGTGATGCTGGTAGGCATCGTGATGCAAATGTCCGGCTTTGTCAGCGGTCAGAAGGTACAGCCTGCGGAAGTGAGCCACACCATTCTGCTGATCCTGAGCGTGGGCACCATCCTGGTGCTGTTCTGCGGTTTCCTCGTTTCCCTGCGCTTCAGGCTTAATTTGCAGACCCACAGCACGCTGCGTGAGGAGACCGCGAAAATGCGTGAGTGTGGTCATGCGATGCCGGAGTCAGCGACGCCACACGCCCGCGCCACCGTCGAGATGCTGGCCGGTATGCCTTATGAGTCACTTTGGGGCAATAACAACATCGGTTATCTGAATCGCAATAAGCCAGCGGCATCTTCGCTGAAGGATCGCGCGGTACTCAATTCGACATACAACAGAGGTTAAGATGATGAAAGTTTGGCCTGTCAAACATAGCCCGCTATTGCGTCAGCCAGAGCGCTTTATCGCCCGGGACGAGCTGAAATCACTGATTCAAAAAGTGACACACAACCTGGTCAATATCCACGACAAAACGGGTGAATTTTTGCTGCGGCTGGACGACGGGCGCGTGATCGACACCAAAGGCTGGGCCGGATGGGAGTGGACGCACGGCGTCGGCCTGTATGGCATCTGGCAGTACTACTGCCAGACCGGTGACGAAGGGATGCGCAACATTATCGACAGCTGGTTTGCCGACCGCTTTGCGGAAGGCGCCACCACCAAAAACGTCAATACGATGTCGCCGTTTCTGACGCTGGCCTATCGCTACGAAGAGAGCAAAAACCCGGCCTGGCTGCCGTGGCTGGAAAGCTGGGCGGAGTGGGCGATGAATGAGATGCCACGCACCGAACATGGGGGCATGCAGCACATCACGCTGGCGGAAGAGAATCATCAACAGATGTGGGACGACACGCTGATGATGACGGTGCTGCCGCTGGCGAAAATCGGCAGGCTGCTGAATAAGCCGGAGTACGTAGAGGAGGCGATCTATCAGTTCCTGCTGCACGTGCAGAACCTGATGGACCGGGAGACCGGGCTGTGGTTCCACGGCTGGAGCTACGACGGCAACCATAACTTTGCCCGGGCCCGCTGGGCGCGCGGCAACAGCTGGCTCACCATCGTGATCCCCGACTTCCTCGAACTGGTTGATCTGCCTGAAAACAACGCCGTGCGCCGTTATCTGGTGCAGGTGCTGAAGGCGCAGGTTGCCGCGCTGGCAAAATGTCAGGACGAAAGCGGGTTGTGGCACACGCTGCTGGACGATCCTGATTCTTATCTGGAGGCGTCGGCCACGGCAGGGTTTGCCTACGGAATTCTGAAGGCCGTGCGCAAGCGTTATGTCGGCGCAGAGTACGCTGAGGTGGCGGAGAAAGCGATTCGCGGTATTGTGCAAAATATCTCGCCGGAAGGGGAGCTGCTGCAAACCTCGTTCGGGACGGGAATGGGCAGCGATCTCGATTTTTATCGTCATATACCGCTGACGTCGATGCCGTATGGCCAGGCAATGGCGATTCTGTGCCTGACGGAGTATTTACGCAAATATTTCTGACGGCTGCTTAATAATTTCATTACTGCAAAGCCCCTCCTTAAAGGGGCTTTTTTTATAATAACGGCGGGTAAATTTAATATGCCATAAATATGATGTTCTGATTATATTTACGACGTGAATAATACAATTAAAATAAATTCAGGCTGTTATTAAAGTGTGATTTTCTTCACAAAATGCATTCCGTATTTATCCTATTTTTTAATTGCATTAAGACTCTTCCAATACACATTTAAGGAGTGACGCAATGGAAAATGCAATGGGTAGTATTGTTATTAATCCTTCTGTAAATATGCATGCCGATAAAATGTCAGATGAACATCTTCAAATGTTCGAATCGGTTTTCAATGATATCGACGGCGCGGGCTATACCCCGCTACTGTTTGTCGGTAGCCAGCTCGTGGCTGGCCAACTGCATACCTTTATTGCGCTTCGCCGTTTCATGCATGCAAAGGGGCAGGAAAAATCACTGGTTAAGGTTATTATTTTTCAAAGCCTGAACAATGAGTTGGCTATTCATTCGATCTCAGAGTTCTAATCATTTTATTTACGGATAATTATTTAAACTGAAAAGGAAATCATTATGTGGAAATCAGCGAAAAGAGATGAATTTATTCCGTTGGACGCGCCTGTAGCCGGTTATGAAATTGGGGTGCCAGGTATTAAAGGACCTTCACCGTTGTTTGTTATTCGCGTAAAACTGAATAATGGTATTCATCCGGGTAAATGGGTGTTCGGCAATACGGCTTGGGTACCGTGGGGAGGGAGCGAGCACCTGTGTAATGAATTTGAAATTTACGTGGGCGCGTTAAAATGGGTAGACGTTAAGGGGAAAAATTTCCCACCGAATATGGTTGAGGCGGGGCATGAAGCCAATGGTGCTAAGCTCTACGTTGCACGTGCAAAATTCGATAATGGCCTCTTTGTTGGTAAAGCAGGAAGCCACCTCAGCAGAGGATGCTGCATCGGTTATAACGGCAGAGAGTATGAATTAGATACCTTCCAGGTGCTCGTTCACGACTAACCGCAATCATTCATAAAAAAACCCGGCGACCGCCGGGTTTCTTTTTTACATACGTTCTACGGTTTCGATACCCAGGGTATCCAGACCCAGCTTCAGGGTCTTCGCCGTAAGCTGAGCCAGCTTCAGGCGGCTGTTACGCACCGATTCATTTTCTGCAGACAGAATAGGGCAGTGCTCGTAGAAGCCGGAGAACAGACCCGCCAGATCGTACAGGTAAGCACACATCACGTGCGGCGTGCCGTCACGCGCGACAACCGTCAGCGTCTCTTCGAACTGCAGCAGACGCGCCGCCAGCTGTGCTTCACGATCTTCCGTGATGGTCACTGTCGTATTCGCCAGCACGCTTTCATCAATGTTCGCCTTGCGGAACACGGAGAGCACGCGGGTATAGGCGTACTGCATGTACGGCGCCGTGTTGCCTTCAAACGCCAGCATGTTGTCCCAGTCGAAGATGTAGTCGGTGGTGCGGTTCTTGGAAAGATCCGCGTATTTCACCGCGCCGATACCGACGGCGTTGGCCAGTTTTTCCAGTTCGTCAGCAGGCATGTCCGGGTTCTTCTCTGCCACCAGGCGACGGGCGCGCTCCAGCGCTTCGTCCAGCAGATCGGAAAGCTTCACGGTACCGCCCGCGCGGGTTTTGAACGGCTTGCCGTCTTTACCCAGCATCATGCCGAACATGTGGTGTTCCAGCGGCACGCAGTCCGGCACGTAACCGGCTTTACGCACGATAGTCCACGCCTGCATCAGGTGCTGGTGCTGACGGGAGTCGATGTAATACAGCACGCGGTCGGCGTGCAGGGTTTCGTAACGGTATTTCGCACACGCGATGTCCGTGGTGGTGTAAAGATAGCCGCCATCCTTTTTCTGGATAATCACGCCCATCGGTTCGCCTTCCTTGTTTTTGTACTCATCAAGGAACACTACCGTTGCGCCTTCGCTCTCCACCGCCAGGTTTTTGGCCTTCAGGTCCGCCACAATGCCTGGCAGCATCGGGTTGTACAGGCTTTCACCCATCACGTCGTCGCGAGTCAGGGTCACGTTCAGACGGTTATAGGTAAGCTGGTTCTGGGACATGGTGATGTCAACCAGCTTGCGCCACATCTCGAGGAAGTATTGATCCCCGCCCTGCAGCTTCACCACGTAGCTGCGTGCGCGCTCGGCAAAGGCTTCGTCTTCGTCATAGTGCTTTTTGGCTTCGCGGTAGAACCCTTCCAGGTCCGCCAGCGCCATTTCACCCGCGTTTTCCTGCTGCTGTTTTTCCAGGTAAGCAATCAGCATGCCGAACTGGGTGCCCCAGTCGCCCACGTGGTTCGCGCGGATCACCTTGTGACCGAGGAACTCAAGGGTGCGTACCGCGGCGTCACCAATGATGGTGGAGCGCAGGTGGCCTACGTGCATCTCCTTCGCCACGTTCGGGGCTGAGTAGTCGACCACCACGGTCTGCGCTTCCGGCTGGGAAACGCCCAGACGGTCAGACTTCAGCGCCGCGTCAACGTGGCTCGCCAGGAATGCAGGCTCAAGGAAAATATTGATAAAGCCTGGACCAGCAATTTCGGTTTTGCTGGCAATGCCGGAGAGATCCAGATGCGTCAGTACCTGCTCAGCGAGCTGTCGCGGCGGCATGCCCAGTTTTTTAGCCACTGCCATCACGCCATTAGCCTGATAGTCGCCAAACTGTACTTTTGCTGACTGACGAACCTGCGGTTCGCAATCCGCAGGTGCGCCTGCGGCAATCAGTGCCTGACTGACTTTTTCGGAGAGAAGAGCCTGAATATTCACCTGGATACCTTACGTTTTTGATGCGGGCTTACAACCGCCCGCGCCAGTTAAAGAATTTAGGGCGGGAGTATACTGCAAATGCCTTCTGGCGTCAGCATTGCGGGGCCCGAAGATTGCTCAGAATCCAGGCTAAGAAAGCGTGCATAACCATGCAGTCATAAAAAGCCGGATTCTGCGGTTGGTCAAAACGGGGCAACGGAGTAAATTAGCGGCTTTGCGACACGAAAAGAGACTGACTTATGGCGAACTGGCAATCCATTGACGAACTGCATGATATTTCCGCAGATTTACCGCGCTTCACAAAGGCGTTCACAGAACTTGCCACCCGTCTTGGTCTGGATATCGTGCCGCTTGAGGCGGATCACATTTCCTTGCGCTGCCACCAGAATGCCACCGCCGAGCGCTGGCGTCGCGGGTTTGAACAGTGCGGCGAGTTGCTCTCTGAGAACATCATCAATGGACGCCCCATTTGTCTGTTCAAACTGCATGAGCCGGTGAACGTGGCGCACTGGCAGTTCACCGTGGTTGAACTGCCGTGGCCGGGCGAGAAACGCTATCCGCACGAAGGCTGGGAGCATATCGAAATCGTCCTGCCGGGTGAGCCGGAAACGTTGAACGCGCGCGCCCTGGCCCTGCTGTCAGACGACGGGTTAAGCAAGCCGGGGATTTTTGTGAAGACGAGTTCACCCAAAGGCGAGCGCGAGCGTCTGCCTAACCCGACGCTGGCCGTGACGGACGGGCAGGTGACCGTGAAATTTCATCCCTGGACCATTGAGCAGATCGTTGCCAGCGAAGCCTGAGAGTTGTGATTCGTCGCTGAGACACGAAACGAGAGGCGTGCCATGATGGCGCGTTAAGCTGATTTTAAGGAGAAGCAGATGGCGCTGCTGGAGATTTGTTGTTACAGCGTGGCGTGTGCCGTAACGGCGCAACAGATGGGAGCTGACCGTATTGAGCTATGCGCCGCCCCGAAAGAAGGGGGGTTAACGCCTTCATACGGCGTGTTGAAGTCTGCCCGCCAGGCCGTCACCATCCCGGTCCACCCGATTATTCGCCCTCGCGGCGGCGATTTTTGTTACACGGCGGGCGAGTTCAGTGCCATGCTTGAAGATATCGCGCTGGTTCGTGACCTGGGCTTCCCGGGGCTGGTGACCGGCCTGCTTGATGAGGATGGTCACGTCGATCTGCCGCGGATGCGCCAGGTGATGGACGCCGCGAAAGGAATGGCCGTCACCTTTCATCGTGCGTTTGATATGTGCAAAGATCCCCTGCAAGCATTTGATACGCTTGCCGAACTTGGCGTGGCGCGCGTCCTGACATCGGGACAGCAGTCTTCTGCGGAAAAAGGTCTGCAATTAATTACGGAACTAAAAGCACATTCCGGTGTTCCAATAATAATGGCGGGTGCGGGAGTCCGTGCCAGCAATCTGGAACGGTTTTTAAACGCCGGGGTGGAAGAGCTTCACAGCTCTGCGGGGAAATGGATACCTTCACCCATGCGTTATCGCAATACAGGGCTGTCAATGTCGACGGATGCTGAAGCGGATGAATATTCTCGCTACGGCGTAGAGGGAGAGTCGGTTGCGGAAATGAAGTCGCTGATTGAGCGTCATCACGTGTAGCAACGTACCGATTTTTACCGCGCATCATGTCGCCCAATATGATGCTTGCTTGTACCAGGCCCCTGCAATTTCAACAGGGGCCTTTTTTTATCCCCTCACCCCACAGGGGAGAGGGGAAAACTACGGCTTGGTCGCAATCAACACCGCACGCATCGGTGCAGGATAGCCTTCAACGGTTTTGCTGTGGTCGGCCGGGTCGAGGAACTGCTCCAGCGATTCGGTGATCATCCAGTCGGTACGGCGCTGCTCTTCGATAGACGTTACGCAAACATCGGCAATGCGCACATCCACAAATCCGCATTTCTCCAGCCAGTTTTTCAGCGCCAGCGCGGACGGGATGAAGTAAACGTTGCGCATCTGCGCGTAGCGATCGCCCGGAACCAGAACCGCATGCTCATCGCCTTCAATCACCAGCGTTTCCAGCACCAGCTCGCCGCCGCTGACCAGCTGATCTTTGAGCTGCCACAGGTGTTCAAGCGGGGAACGACGATGATACAGCACGCCCATCGAGAAGACGGTATCGAACGCTTTCAGGGCAGGGAGCTGCTCTATGCCCAGCGGCAGCAGATGCGCGCGCTGGTCGTTGCCGAGCAGTTTTCGCACCGCCTCAAACTGGCACAGGAAGAGCTGCATCGGGTCGATGCCGACCGCCAAATGGGCTCCCGCGCCAATCATGCGCCACATGTGGTAACCGCTGCCGCAGCCTACGTCCAGAATGGTGCGCCCGGTCAGGTCGGAAAGGTGCGGCAGTACGCGATCCCACTTCCAGTCTGAGCGCCACTCGGTATTGATGTTCACGCCGTACAGCGAGAACGGCCCTTTGCGCCACGGCATTAAATTACGCATCAGCGTTTCGATGCGGTTGATCTGCCCGGCAGGGAGCGGCTCTGCGCTTTCCGCCGTCACGCTGTGCAGTAAATCCAGACGATGCGGCGTCAGCTCCGGCAGATACTCCACGGCATTTGACCACTGCTTTAACAGGCCGTGCTGCTGATCGCGCTGCCAGGCGGCAATCTGCGCCGGCAGGGTCTCCAGCCAGTGGGAAAGGTGATTTTTAGCAATCAGCTGATAAAAGTTGCTGAATTCAATCATGCGGCATCCCCGGCTTTTAGCGCCACCAGAGAGCCAAAGTTAAAGCACTGGAACCACAGTTCGCTGTGCTCAAAACCGGCTTTGTGCAGGCGCGCTTTATGGGTTTCCACGGAGTCCGTCAGCATCACGTTTTCCAGCATGCTGCGCTTCTGGCTGATCTCCAGCTCGCTGTAGCCGTTCGCCCGTTTGAAATCGTGGTGCATGTTGAACAGGAGCTCGCCTACTTTGGTATCCTCAAAGCTGAATTTCTCAGAAAGCACCAGCGCGCCGCCGGGATTCAGCCCCTGGTAAATTTTGTCCAGCAGCAGCTGGCGGTCTTCAGGCACCAGGAACTGCAGGGTAAAATTCAGCACTACCATCGAGGCGTTGTTAATCTCGATCTCGCGGATATCGCCTTCCACCACGTCCACCGGAACGGGGGCTTTGTACGCGTCAATATGGCGACGGCAGCGTTCCACCATGGCCGGGGAGTTATCGACGGCAATGATTCGGCAGCCATCATGATGAATGTTACGACGTACCGACAGCGTTGCCGCGCCGAGCGAGCAGCCCAGGTCATAGACCTGCGTACCGGGTTGAACGAAGCGCTCAGCCAGCATACCGATCATAGAGATAATATTGGAATAACCGGGAACAGAGCGCTGGATCATATCCGGGAAGACTTCGGCTACCCGTTCATCGAAGGTCCAGTCGCCCAGGCTGGCGATAGGCGCGGAAAAAAGCGTGTCGCGATCTGACATAACGTAAAAATCCGGGAAAAATAAAGTGGCGTATTGTGCGCTAATGGAGGGAGAAAACCAACTCCCACGGCATATACCACAGGTTAGCCAGCACCATCAGCAAAAGCGAACACCAGGTCGCGCTCATGCCGGAACGACGCCAGCGGAATAAACGGTGGTGAAAGCCGTAATAATGCATTAACCAGCCAGCAATAAGCATCAGGCCACAAATATGCACCATCCAGGTTTCCGCGCCATTCATCTCCATAAACAGCAGCAGGATGAGAGCAACGGGGATGTATTCCACCGCATTACCGTGAATGCGAATAGCGCTTTGCAGTTCGGAGAAACCGCCGTCGCCGTAAGAGACGCGGTACTGCATCCTGAGGCGCACAACATCAAACGAAAATTTAATCAGCAGTAATGCACCTAACACCGCATACAGCGCGCTGACCATACTAACTCCCTGTTTTTGGCAGATGGCACTTCACTATGATAGGGGGTGATATCAGAAAAGAGAAGATTGTTGTGGGATGGAAGGGGCGCTGCCCACGGACGGCACCGCGGCCTGCAAGGCCTGCCACAGAGCATCGACCAGTTCGGGCGCCTGAGCAATATCCGGCGTGTGCAAAAAGAGGTACGGCGTGGTGGTGTGCTCCCAGCTCGCGAGTTTTTGCAGCCAGTCGGCGAACATCGCCTGATTTTGCTGCATATTGTCGCTGCCGATGAACCTGACCATCGGGTTCTGTGCGGTCACGATGGCGTGGACCGGCACTTTCGGTTTTTTACGCTGGGCTTCAACGATGGCCTCGTTATGCGGTACCGCGCTGTGCACCGGACGACTGTCGAGGATCACCCGGTTAACGGAACGATCCAGCAGGCCCCGGTTGAGCGCTTTTTCGGCTTCGCCTTTCGCAAAGAAGTCCTGATGTCGGACTTCCACGCCGTAGGTGAATTCGCGGGGCAGGGCATCCAGGAATTGCCACAGGGAGGGCAGATCGCGCGGGCCAAACGTGGCGGGAAGCTGGAGCCAGTATTGTCCAATTCGGTTCGCCAGCGGCGACATGCGCGTGAAAAATTCTTCCGTTAAGTCCCCGCAGTTGCGCAGCGCGGCCTGGTGTGAAATGGTCGCCGGAAACTTAAAGCAGAAACGGAAATCGTCCGTTGTTTGCTCCCGCCAGCGTTCGACTATCTCGGCTTTGGGCAGCGCATACAGCGTGGTGTTACCCTCGACGCAGTTAAAGTGTCGGGCATACTCTTCAAGGCTGGTAATGCCCAGGCGCACCCATTTCGGGTGCGACCACTGGGGCAGGCCCACGTACATCATAGCGCGCTTAAAATCTCATCCGTGCTGCGCACGCGTCCGATGCGCGGGAAGATATGGGTCATGCTGCCCTGATGCTGTTCGGCGGAAGCCGCGCTGCAGGCATCTTCAGCAATCACCAGATTAAAGCCCAGCTCCCAGGCGTTACGGGCTGTCGATTCCACGCCGATGTTGGTGGATATGCCGCACAGAATAATGGTGTCGATACCGCGGCGGCGAAGCTGCAGCTCAAGGTCGGTCCCGTAGAACGCGCCCCACTGACGTTTAGTCACTTCGATATCGCTGTCGCGTTTGCCCAGCGACACCGGGTACGTCCACCAGTTTTCCGGCAGGGCATGCGCGGGCGCCTGGGCATCAACGGGCTGTTTTAACGCCTCGGCGAAATCAGCGGACCAGCCGACGCGCACCATGACCACAGGGGCACCGCTGGCGCGGCACTTCTCGGCCAGGCGAGCGGCGCGGCTGACGACTTCATCCGCTGCGTGCGGGCCACCGGCGAAGGGCAGGATCCCTTCCTGTAAATCAATCACAACAAGCGCGGTTTTGCGGGCATCAAGTGTTAACATCGTCACTCCAGGTAAATTAATCACTTCCGTAACACCTTACGACGTGATGACCTGTTATCGGTCGGATAATTTTGTTAATTTTTGTGAGAATGCGCAATAAGAGTGCAGCAAACGACCGTCTGGCGGTGGTTCGCTCTTATCGTCCGGCGGAATTTCCAGTATAATAGCCGCCTTTTTTCATCCAGTTGTGACATACAGAAAGCTGCGACATAGTAGCCTGCATACCAGGCGACATTTAGCCTGCGGCTAATTAAGGGATATCTCATGCGTACAGAATATTGCGGGCAGCTGCGTCAGTCCCACGTCGGACAGCAGGTCACCCTGTGTGGTTGGGTCAACCGTCGTCGTGATCTTGGTAGCCTTATCTTCATCGATATGCGCGACCGTGAAGGTATCGTTCAGGTGTTCTTCGACCCGGATCGCGCAGATGCGCTGAAGCTGGCCTCTGAGCTGCGTAATGAGTTCTGCATTCAGGTCACCGGCACCGTGCGTGCGCGTGACGAGAAAAACGTTAACGCAGACATGGCGACGGGCGCTATCGAAGTGCTGGCGTCCGATCTGGTTATCATCAACCGTGCCGAAGCGCTGCCGCTGGACTCCAACCACGTCAACACTGAAGAAGCGCGTCTGAAATACCGCTACCTGGATCTGCGTCGTCCGGAAATGGCTCAGCGCCTGAAAACCCGTGCGAAAATCACCAGCCTGGTGCGTCGCTTTATGGATGACCACGGTTTCCTCGATATCGAAACCCCGATGCTGACCAAAGCCACGCCGGAAGGCGCGCGCGATTACCTGGTGCCATCCCGCGTTCATAAAGGCAAATTCTACGCGCTGCCGCAGTCTCCGCAGCTGTTCAAACAGCTGCTGATGATGTCCGGCTTCGACCGCTATTATCAAATCGTTAAGTGCTTCCGCGACGAAGACCTGCGCGCTGACCGTCAGCCAGAATTTACCCAGATCGATGTGGAAACCTCCTTCATGACCGCCGAGCAGGTGCGTGAAGTGATGGAAGCCCTGGTGCGTAGCCTGTGGAACGACGTGAAGGGCGTTGAGCTGGGCGATTTCCCGATCATGACCTTCGCCGAAGCAGAACGTCGCTACGGCTCCGACAAACCAGACCTGCGTAACCCGATGGAGCTGGTGGACGTAGCAGACCTGGTGAAATCCGTTGAGTTCGCGGTATTCGCGGGACCGGCTAACGATCCGAAAGGCCGCGTGGCTGCCCTGCGCGTACCGGGCGGCGCGTCCTTAAGCCGTAAGCAGATTGATGACTACGGCAACTTTATTAAGATCTACGGCGCGAAAGGTCTGGCCTATATTAAAGTGACCGAGCGTGCGAAAGGTCTGGAAGGGATCACCAGCCCGGTGGCGAAGTTCCTGAACGCGGACATCGTGGAAGCGATCCTTGAGCGCACCGGTGCGCAGGACGGCGACATGATCTTCTTCGGCGCAGACAACAAGAAAGTCGTTGCGGATGCGATGGGCGCGCTGCGTCTGAAGCTCGGCAAAGACCTGAACCTGACCGACGAAAGCAAATGGGCGCCGCTGTGGGTTATCGACTTCCCGATGTTTGAAGACGACGGTGAAGGCGGCCTGACCGCGATGCACCACCCGTTCACCTCGCCAAAAGAGATGACGGCGGCAGAGCTGAAAGCGGCGCCGGAAGAGGCAGTGGCAAACGCTTATGACATGGTTATCAACGGCTATGAAGTGGGCGGCGGCTCCGTGCGTATTCACAGCGGTGAAATGCAGCAGACCGTGTTCGGCATTCTGGGTATTAACGAGCAGGAGCAGCGCGAGAAGTTTGGCTTCCTGCTGGACGCCCTTAAGTACGGCACGCCGCCGCACGCGGGTCTGGCCTTCGGTCTCGACCGTCTGACCATGCTGCTGACCGGCACCGATAACATTCGTGACGTTATCGCCTTCCCGAAAACCACTGCCGCAGCGTGTCTGATGACCGAAGCGCCAAGCTTTGCCAACCCGGCAGCGCTGGCCGAGCTGGGCATTGAAGTGGTGAAGAAGGAAGAGAAAAACTGATATGGCATATAAGCTTCCCGTTTCTGTCCTGGTGGTCATTTATGCAGAAGACACGAAGCGGGTGCTGATGTTGCAGCGGCGCGACGATCCTGATTTCTGGCAGTCGGTTACCGGCAGCCTGGAAGAGGGGGAGACCGCGCCGCAGGCCGCCGCGCGTGAAGTAAAGGAAGAGGTCACCATTGACGTTGCTCATGAGCAACTGACCCTGAAGGACTGTCAGCGCACGGTGGAGTTTGAAATTTTTAGCCATTTACGTCATCGCTATGCGCCGGGCATTGAGCGCAACACGGAGTCGTGGTTCTGTCTCGCGCTCCCCCATGAGCGGGAGATCGTGTTTACCGAACACCTGAACTACCGCTGGGTGAACGCGGCGGATGCCGCCGCACTGACCAAGTCGTGGAGCAACCGGCAGGCGATTGAAGAATTTGTAATTAACGCGGCCTGAGAAGGCGCGATTTTTGGAGAACTTTTTATGGCAGGTCATAGTAAGTGGGCCAACACCAAACACCGTAAAGCGGCACAGGATGCCAAGCGCGGTAAGATCTTTACCAAAATCATTCGCGAGCTGGTGACAGCAGCGCGTCTGGGCGGCGGCGACCCGGCTTCTAACCCACGCCTGCGCGCGGCGGTAGATAAAGCGCTGTCTAACAACATGACGCGTGACACCCTGAACCGTGCTATCGCACGCGGCGTGGGCGGTGATGAAGACGCGAACATGGAAACCATCATTTATGAAGGTTACGGCCCTGGCGGTACTGCGGTGATGGTTGAGTGTCTGTCTGACAACCGTAACCGTACCGTTGCGGAAGTGCGCCACGCGTTCACCAAAACCGGCGGCAACCTGGGCACTGACGGTTCCGTAGCTTATCTGTTCAGCAAAAAAGGCGTCATCTCTTTCGAGAAAGGCGACGAAGATGCGATCATGGAAGCGGCGCTGGAAGCGGGTGCGGAAGACGTGGTGACCTACGATGATGGTGCCATTGACGTCTACACCGCGTGGGAAGAGATGGGTGCCGTGCGCGATGCGCTGGAAGCGGCGGGCCTGAAAGCGGACAACGCTGAAGTCTCCATGATCCCGTCCACCAAAGCGGATATGGATGCAGAAACCGCACCGAAACTGCTGCGTCTGATCGACATGCTCGAAGACTGCGACGACGTGCAGGAAGTGTACCACAACGGTGAAATCTCTGATGAGGTTGCAGCGACTCTCTGATGAGAGCCTGTAAACCGTTTACGGGAGACGCGTGATGTCGATTATCCTCGGGATTGACCCCGGCTCACGCGTCACCGGGTATGGCGTTATCCGTCAGGTGGGACGCCAGCTAACCTACCTCGGCAGTGGATGCATTCGCACCAAAGTGGACGATCTGCCGTCGCGCCTCAAGCTTATTTATGCGGGCGTATCGGAGATCATCACCCAGTTTCAGCCAGACTATTTCGCCATTGAGCAGGTATTTATGGCGAAGAACGCGGATTCGGCGCTGAAGCTCGGTCAGGCGCGTGGGGTGGCGATTGTTGCCGCTGTGAACCAGAATCTCCCGGTGTTCGAATACGCCGCGCGTCAGGTTAAGCAGACGGTGGTGGGCATCGGTAGTGCGGAGAAGAGCCAGGTGCAGCACATGGTGCGCACCCTGCTGAAGCTTCCCGCGAACCCGCAGGCCGACGCCGCCGATGCGCTGGCGATTGCGATTACCCACTGCCACGTCAGCCAGAACGCGATGCAAATGAGCGAGTCGCGGCTCAATCTGGCGCGAGGCAGGTTACGATAATCAGAAATCAGGCTGGATAAACATCCAGCCTTTTTTTATTATGTCGGCAGTTAATTTCTCCCAGAACGCAGGAGCGTCACGTGATAGGCAGACTCAGAGGCATCATCATTGAAAAACAACCCCCGTTAGTGCTGCTGGAAGTGGGTGGCGTGGGCTATGAAGTCCATATGCCGATGACCTGCTTCTACGAGCTGCCGGACGCGGGCAAAGAGGCGATTGTCTTTACCCAGTTTGTGGTGCGTGAAGATGCTCAGCTGCTGTACGGCTTTAACAACAAGCAGGAACGCACCCTGTTTCGCGAGCTGATTAAAACCAACGGTGTGGGGCCTAAGCTGGCGCTGGCGATTTTGTCCGGCATGTCCGCTCCGCAGTTTGTGAATGCCGTTGAGCGCGAAGATCCCGCGGCGCTGGTTAAGCTTCCGGGCATTGGTAAGAAAACCGCAGAGCGTCTGATTGTTGAGATGAAAGACCGTTTTAAAGGTCTGCACGGCGATCTGTTCACTCCGGCTGCCGATTTGGTTCTGACTGCTCCGGGTGCGCCTGCCTCTGATGATGACGCCGAGCAGGAAGCGGTTGCCGCGCTGGTGGCGCTGGGCTATAAACCTCAGGAGGCCAGCCGGATGGTGAGCAAAATTGCCAAACCGGACGCCAGCAGTGAAACTCTGATTCGTGAAGCGCTGCGCGCTGCATTGTGAGGTAAAGGATGATTGAAGCAGACCGCCTGGTATCGGCAGGCACCCTTCAGGCAGAAGACGTGGTGGATCGTGCGATCCGCCCGAAGCTGCTTGATGAGTACATCGGCCAGCCGCAGGTTCGTTCCCAGATGGAGATTTTCATCCAGGCGGCAAAGCTGCGCGGCGATGCGCTCGATCACCTGCTGATTTTTGGCCCGCCGGGGTTAGGTAAAACCACGCTGGCGAATATCGTCGCCAATGAAATGGGCGTCAACCTGCGTACCACCTCCGGCCCGGTGCTGGAGAAAGCGGGCGATCTGGCGGCGATGCTGACCAACCTTGAACCGCATGACGTGCTGTTTATCGATGAGATCCACCGCCTGTCACCGGTGGTGGAGGAAGTGCTCTATCCGGCGATGGAAGATTACCAGCTGGATATCATGATCGGCGAAGGCCCGGCCGCGCGCTCCATCAAAATCGATCTGCCGCCGTTTACCCTGATTGGCGCCACGACGCGCGCCGGGTCGTTGACCTCTCCGCTGCGCGACCGCTTTGGCATCGTTCAGCGTCTGGAGTTTTATCAGGTGCCCGATCTTCAGCATATCGTGGGGCGCAGCGCGCGCTACATGGGGCTGGATATGAGCGAAGAGGGGGCATATGAAGTGGCGAAGCGTTCCCGCGGTACGCCGCGTATTGCCAACCGCCTGCTGCGCCGCGTGCGTGACTTTGCTGAAGTGAAGCACGATGGTTCGATTTCCGCCGAGATCGCCGCCCAGGCGCTGGATATGCTGAACGTCGATGCTGAAGGCTTTGACTATATGGACCGCAAACTGCTGCTGGCGGTGCTGGACAAGTTCTTTGGCGGGCCGGTCGGGCTGGATAACCTGGCGGCGGCAATTGGCGAAGAGCGTGAGACGATTGAAGATGTGCTGGAGCCGTATCTGATCCAGCAGGGCTTCTTACAGCGTACCCCACGTGGTCGTATGGCGACGGTGCGAGCGTGGAATCATTTCGGGATAACGCCGCCCGCGATGCCGTAAGTAGCGATAAATGGTAGCCCCGGTAAGCGAAGCGCCACCGGGGACATGCTCACTACTGCGCGGTCTTTTTCATCATACTGAAAACAAACAACACCGCCGCGCTCAAGACCACCGACGGCCCTGCTGGCGTGTCATAAAACGCCGAAAAGGTTAACCCGCCCGTGACGGCGATCATCCCGATAACCACCGCGATACCGGCCATTTGCTCTGGCGTACGTGCAAAACGGCGCGCCGTGGCGGCAGGGATGATCAGCAGCGATGTGATGATCAGTGCCCCGACAAACTTCATTGCGACACCAATCGTTAACGCCGTCACCAACATCAGCAGCAGCTTGACGCGCTGCAGCTTCACGCCGTCGACAAACGCCAGATCCGGGCTGACGGTCATTGCCAGTAAATTCCGCCACTGCCACAGCAGAATACCCAGTACCACCACCACGCCAATGGCGATCGCGATGAGATCGTCAGGCGTTACGGCCAGCAGATCGCCAAACAGGTAGGCCATCAGGTCAACGCGGATATTTGACATCAGGCTAACAACGACCAGACCCAGCGACAGCGCGCTGTGCGCCATGATGCCAAGCAGCGTATCAATCGCGAGGTGAGGGCGCTTCTCCAGCCAGACCAGACCGGCCGCCAGCAGCAGCGTGACCACAATTACCGCGTAAAAGGGATTCACATCCAGCAGCAAACCAAAGGCAACGCCCAGCAGCGACGCATGCGCCAGGGTATCACCGAAGTAAGACATTCTGCGCCACACCACAAACGAGCCGAGTGGGCCTGCGGCGCAGGCAAGCATAACCCCGGCCAGCCAGCCGGGCAGTAACAGTTCAATCATGAGTGTCCATTTCCCCGACGCAGAACGATTCGTCCCTGCAAATCATGGCGGTGATTATGATGATGGCGATAAATGCCAAGCTGTTCAGCGCCGCGAGGGCCGAACATGGAGATAAATTCCGGGTGCATTGAGACCACTTCAGGCGTGCCGGAACAGCAAATGTGATGGTTGAGACACAGCACTTCGTCGGTTTTCGCCATCACCAGATGCAGGTCATGGGAGACCATCAGCACGGCGCAGTTCAGTTCGCGGCGGAGCTGGTCGATCAAATCATAAAGCGCGACCTGACCATTGACGTCCACGCCCTGGGTTGGCTCATCCAGCACCAGCAGCTGCGGGCTGCTCAGCAGCGCACGGGCCAGCAAAACGCGCTGCGTCTCACCGCCGGACAGCTTCTGCAACGGCGCGTCGATAAGGTGGCCCGCCTGCACGCGCTTCAGCGCCGGGAGAATATCGGCTTTTCGCGTGCCCGGACGCAGACGCAGAAAACGATTTACCGTCAGCGGCAGGGTGGCGTCCAGATGTAATTTTTGCGGCACATAGCCGATCCGCAATTTTTCCTCGCGCGTGATTACACCTTCATCCGGTGTAACCAGACCCAGCACCACGCGCACCAGAGTGGATTTACCTGCGCCATTGGGGCCGAGCAGCGTCAGAATTTTTCCGGGCTTGAGATCCAGCGATACGTCAGAGAGGACGCGGCGCTGGCCAAAGGAGACCGAAATATTGTCGAGAGAAACCAGAGTCGTCATGTCAATTTAAGCTTGAAGAAGTCAACGAATGTTATAATATCACATTTCACGCATTCACTACGATGATTAGTCGCATTATGTTACATAAAAATACGCTTCTTTTCGCAGCATTATCCGCTGCCCTTTGGGGAACAACCGCACAAGATGTTAACGCTGCCGTTGTTGCTTCGCTTAAACCGCTTGGATTCATCGCGTCGGCCATTGCCGATGGGGTAACGGAAACCCAGGTTCTGCTCCCTGACGGGGCTTCAGAGCATGACTATTCTCTGCGTCCGTCTGATGTAAAACGCTTACAAAACGCAGACTTAGTTGTCTGGATTGGTCCGGAGATGGAAGCATTCATGCAGAAATCCGCCAAACAGATTGCTGATGAAAAACAGGTCGCGATTGCCGGGCTTTCCGGCGTGAAACCGTTGCTCATGAAAGGGGCGGATGATGACGGTGACGAACATGATCATCACGCTGCAGAGGGTGAAAAAGGTGATGGAGATCACCATCACGGCGAGTACAACATGCATCTCTGGCTATCCCCAGAGATAGCGCGGCTTTCAGCGGTTGCAATCCATGACAAATTAGTGGAACTTATGCCGCAAAGTCGAGCCAAACTAGACGCCAACCTGAAGGATTTTGAGGCACAATTAGCCGCAACCGATAAGCAGGTAGGTAATGAGCTCGCACCGTTGAAAGGAAAAGGGTATTTCGTTTTTCATGACGCCTACGGCTACTACGAAAAACACTACGGCCTGACCCCGCTTGGGCATTTTACCGTCAACCCTGAAATTCAACCTGGTGCGCAGCGTTTACATGAAATCAGAACACAGTTGGTTGAGCAGAAAGCGACATGCGTTTTTGCTGAGCCACAGTTCAGGCCAGCGGTCGTAGAAGCCGTGGCCAGGGGAACATCCGTGCGCATGGGAACCCTTGACCCGCTAGGTACGAATATCCAGTTGAGCAAAGCGAGCTATTCGCAGTTCCTCAGCCAACTGGCGAACCAGTATGCGAGCTGCCTGAAAGGAGATTAACGAGGAAGTGAATACGTGCAACAGATAGCCCGCTCTGTCGCCCTGGCATTTAACAATCTGCCTCGACCCCACCGCGTTATGCTGGGGTCGCTTACAGTTCTCACCTTAGCGGTCGCCGTCTGGCGGCCCTATGTTTACCACCCGAGTTCTGCCCCTATCATTAAAACCATCGAGCTTGAAAAGAGCGAGATCCGCTCTTTGCTGCCTGAAGCCAGCGAGCCTATCGACCAGGCCGCTCAGGAAGATGAAGCTATCCCTCAGGATGAACTGGACGATAAAACCGAGAACGAAGCGGGGATCCACGAATACGTTGTTTCTACCGGTGACACGCTGAGCAGCGTGCTCAACCAGTACGGTATCGACATGGGCAATATCAGCCAGCTGGCCGCTGCGGATAAAGACCTGCGTAACCTGAAAATCGGGCAACAGCTCTCCTGGACATTAACGGCGGATGGCGATCTTCAGCGTTTGACCTGGGAAATGTCCCGCCGCGAAACCCGCACCTATGACCGCACTGCAAACGGTTTCAAAATGACCAGTGAAATGCAGAAAGGCGACTGGGTTAACAGCGTGATGAAAGGTACCGTGGGCGGAAGCTTTGTTTCCAGCGCCCGTGATGCGGGCCTGACCAGCGGTGAAATCAGCGCGGTGATCAAAGCCATGCAGTGGCAGATGGATTTCCGTAAGCTGAAGAAAGGCGATGAGTTTTCCGTCCTGATGTCCCGCGAAATGCTGGACGGCAAGCGCGAGCAGAGCCAGCTGCTGGGGGTGCGTCTGCGCTCCGAGGGAAAAGATTACTACGCCATTCGCGCTGAAGATGGCAAGTTCTATGACCGCAGCGGTACGGGCCTTGCGAAAGGCTTCCTGCGTTTCCCGACGGCGAAACAGTTCCGCGTCTCCTCTAACTTTAACCCGCGTCGTCTGAACCCGGTTACCGGGCGCATTGCGCCTCACCGCGGGGTAGACTTCGCGATGCCGCAGGGCACGCCGGTGCTGTCCGTTGGCGATGGCGAAGTGGTGATGGCAAAACGCAGCGGTGCAGCGGGCTATTACGTGGCTATCCGTCATGGTCGTACCTATACCACCCGCTATATGCACCTGCGCAAGCTGCTGGTCAAACCGGGGCAGAAAGTTAAACGCGGCGACCGTATCGCGCTCTCCGGCAACACCGGACGCTCTACTGGCCCGCATCTGCACTATGAAGTGTGGATCAACCAGCAGGCCGTGAACCCGCTGACGGCCAAACTGCCGCGCACCGAAGGCCTGACAGGTAAAGATCGTTCCGATTACCTGGCGCAGGCGAGAGAGGTGATACCGCAGCTGAGCTTAAACTAAGCTCTCTGTTTTGTGAAAAAAGCCGGTGTCAGCATGCGCCGGCTTTTTCTTTTGTGCGTGGGCGACTGCCTCGCTACACTATCTGAATAATTTTTTGCGTCACCAGACCCTGGAACCAGCATGGAAACAAAAAAAAATAATATTGAATACATTCCTGAGTTTGAAAAATCCTTTCGACACCCGCGCAACTGGGGCGCCTGGCTGGGGGTTTACACCTTTGCGGGCATCGCTATGCTGCCTGCCGCGCTGCGCGATCCCGTACTGGGAAAAATTGGCCGTCTGGCCGGGCGCTTAGGTAAAAGCGCGCGTCGTCGTGCGCAGATCAACCTCTATTACTGTTTTCCTGAAAAAAGCGATGCCGAGCGCGAGGCCATCATCGACGCGATGTATACCACCGCACCGCAGGCCATGGCGATGATGGCGGAGCTGGCGCTGAAAGGACCGGAAAAAATCATCGACCGCGTTGACTGGAAAGGGCTGGAAATCATCGACGAAATGCGTCGCAATGATGAGAAGGTCATTTTCCTCGTGCCCCACGGCTGGGGCGTGGATATCCCGGCAATGCTGATGGCTTCCCAGGGGCAGAAAATGGCGGCGATGTTCCATAACCAGGGCAATAAAATCTACGATTTTGTCTGGAATACGGTACGTCGTCGTTTTGGCGGACGTTTGCATGCGCGTAACGACGGCATCAAGCCGTTTATTCAGTCGGTACGTCAGGGGTACTGGGGCTACTATCTGCCGGACCAGGACCACGGACCCGAGCACAGCGAGTTTGTCGACTTCTTTGCGACCTACAAAGCCACGCTCCCCGCCATTGGGCGCCTGATGAAGGTCTGCCGTGCCCGCGTGATCCCGCTCTTTCCGGTTTACGACGGTAAAACGCATCGTCTGAGCATTGAAGTCCGTCCGCCGATGGACGACCTGCTGACTGCGGACGATCGCACCATCGCGTGCCGCATGAACGAAGAGGTGGAGCTGCTGGTGGGGCCGCATACCGAACAGTACACGTGGATACTGAAGCTGCTGAAAACGCGGAAGCCGGGGGAGACGGAGCCCTATAAGCGTAAAGAGCTTTACCCGAGGAAATAGAAAACCTTTACCTTGCCCCTCTCCCCTTAGGGGTGTACGGTCCGGGGACATAGTGAACACTTGTTCGGGGACATGGTAGACACTTACAACTGAGGCATAAGAACCCGTTTATGGAGT
>NZ_JADBQN010000026.1:1472-1767 GCF_014895915.1 Enterobacter cloacae complex sp. P13B | reverse complement strand
ATACTGTTTTATGCATTCCTTCTTCTATTACTGGTTTGAAGAAATATGTCCTCGCCCATATTTCATGGTAAAGCATATTAATTGAAATGTTTTCAAACTCTCGATATCTATCCAAATCAAACCATGTTTTCACTGCTTTGGTGTCTTCTGATGTCCAACTATTCATTTTTACCCAAGATTTCATTAATGCCACTCCGTTGTAAAAAGTTTTACTTCGTAATAGCACATAAATCGAAAATAAAAAAATAACGCCTCAATTTTTTATTGAGCACGCCATTTTATTAATTAAAATCAG
>NZ_JADBQN010000026.1:0-1324 GCF_014895915.1 Enterobacter cloacae complex sp. P13B | reverse complement strand
CGCTCCTGATGGCTCATCTGCCTCTCAACAGCATCTCTCGACCACTTTCCTGACTCGATCAAAGCACTACAAGCCATCGCTCTAAAACCATGCCCACATACCTCAACAGTTGTGTCATAACCCATCGACCTTAGTGCCTTGTTGACTGTGTTTTCGCTCATAGGTTTTCTGAAATCATGATCGCCAATGAATACAAGGTCGCATTCACCGCTGATTTCTCTGATTGCTTTTAGAAGTTCTAAGGCCTGACGACTTAACGGCACGAGGTGTGGGGTCTTCATTTTTGAGCCTCGATGGGAATATTTGACTCCTGGCAATGGCTCGCGTTCTCCAGGGATAGTCCACATCGCATTTTCAAAGTCGATCTCCGACCATCTTGCGAATCGGAGTTCACTGGAACGGATAAAAATGAGCAATGTCAGCTTTACGGCTAACTTCGTGAGTTTCCTACCTTTGAAGTTATCAATTCGTTCTAAGAGTTCTGAAAATCGTTCGAATGGCAAAGCAGGCCTGTGGATTCTTTTGGCTACAGCAATAGCTCCTGCCATCTCCTGAGCAGGGTTGTAATCTATCAGCCCGTTCTGGACAGCATATCGCATTACTGCCGTCGTTCTTTGCTGTAGTCGGGAAGCAACTTCCAGTCGCCCGGAAGCTTCAACAGCCTTGATAGGGGCAAGAAGATCTCTGGTATTAAGCTCGGATATTTTTCTTTTACCAATAGTAGTAAAGAGACCATCTTCCATGCTTTTTAGAACTCTCTCGCTGTGGGAATCAGACCATTTCCTTTTACAAGCAGTATGCCAGTCCCTTGCGACAGCCTCGAATGTCAAGGCTTCGCTTTGCTCGATCTTATCTGTTTTTTTCTTCTCAGAAGGGTCGATGCCATCAGATACCAACTTTTTGGCTTCATCTCGCTTCCTGCGGGCTTCACCAAGAGAGACCATTGGATAAACACCCAATGCTAAAACTTTCTGTTTGCCCCCGAAACGGTATTGGAGTCGCCAGTATTTTGAACCATTGGGATTGATCAGCAGGTGCATACCCTGCCCATCTGTGAGTTTGAAGGGTTTGTCGGAGGGCTTGGTAGTCCTAACTTTGATATCGGTGAGTGCCATCAGTTGATACCTCCAGTGTTGGTACCAAAATCAATCGAACCGGGAATACCATCAGTTATACCATCATCAGTTGGTATATGTTCAAGGAATTGAGTAGACGTGTACAGACTAAGAAAAGCCAGAAACCTGCTTAACTTACTGTTTTTATGGACTAAAGTAGACGTTAGTAGACTTGAAAAAAGCTTTGTATGGTGCCGAAGGCCGGACTC
>NZ_JADBQN010000025.1:0-54434 GCF_014895915.1 Enterobacter cloacae complex sp. P13B | reverse complement strand
GAGGCGCATTATAGGGAGTTCTCCGCAGCCCGCAACAGAAAAGTTGCAAAAAAATGACTGACTGATGCATTCCCCAGCAAAATCCCGCCTTATACCCTTTTACGCACAGACTTATCCACAATTACAGCAAGATCCTGATGCGATCCTGCGAACTGAAAGAGAAGATCAACTATACTAGCGGCAAATATTCTTCTCCGCAGAGCTCCCCCTAATGAATACACAACGCCTGCCTCGAGACTGGCGCCTCCCTACGGCCGGATTGATGCTGCTGGCCATCCTCTTCGCCACTTTTACGCTACATACGCACTGGAACGCCTTTATTCAGTGGTGCCTTGCCACGCAGATTACGCTGCACCGTTATCTGGTGATGTATCTCCTGCAGCTTAATAACAACCAGTACAGCGGTGGATTATGGCTCTTAACAGGCGCTTTCTTTTATGGCGTCCTTCACGCCATCGGGCCGGGGCACGGGAAGTTCATCGTGACAACCTACCTGAGCACAAATAAGGAGAGCGAACTGGCCGCACGCACCGTTCCCTTTCTTGGCAGCCTGATGCAGGGCGTCAGCGCCATTCTGTTTGTCTTTATTCTGGCAGTAGGATTTAACCTCGCGTCAGGGGATATCAGCACCAGCCGCTGGTATGTCGAGAAGATAAGCGCCGTGCTGATTGGCGCATTTGGTGCTTTCATCATTTACCAGGCACTGAAAAGCCTGCGGCCTCAAAGAATGAGGATCTCAGCCATCACTCCCCTTCATCAGCACGATGAACACTGTGGCTGTGGTCATCACGGCGTGGGCGCAGATCTGACACAAGGTGAATGGAAAACGCGTCTGGGCGTCATTCTGGCGATTGGCGCACGTCCGTGCAGCGGTGCAATCATGATTCTGATGTTTTCGAACGCGCTGGGCATTGTCACCTGGGGAATGGCGGCCGTTATGACCATGTCTTTAGGAACGGCACTCTCTATTATGGGGCTATCACTGGCGGTTCGTTATGCCCGTGAACGCACGGTGGCATGGTTCGGGGGAGATAGCGCGTTCAGATGGCTGGTGCCGGCAGTTAAAATTGCCGGAGGTATCATCCTGATCCTGTTCGCGACCGTCCTGTTCCTGACCGTCATCCCCATTAGCGCCAACGGCGACTACATCGCCGCCGGATGCTAATAAAAGAAAACCCGCCGTTGGCGGGTTTCTTTATTACTCGTTAATGCGGGGATGTTGATCAACAAGACGGGAGCGTTTCTTCTGCAGCTCTTCAATCTCTGCGTCGATATCCTCAATTTTCTGCTCAACGTTATCGTAGTGCTCGCGCAGGATTTCTTTCGCTTCCTGAATATCAGATGCCGCAGGCGTCGCCCCTTTCAGAGGACGGTTCGCCGTCTCCTTCATGGTCAGGCCGGTCGCCAGGCCGACTACCGCAATAACCATCAGGTAGTAGGCTGGCATCATCAGGTTCTGCGTGCTTTCCACCAGAGAGGCGGCAAGCGTAGGCGTCAGGCCGGCAATCAGAACGGAGATGTTGAACGCCGCCGCCAGCGCACTATAACGAATGTGCGTCGGGAACATCGCAGGTAATGTGGATGCCATCACCCCGATAAAGCAGTTCAGGATCACCGCCAGCATCAGCAGACCGGCGAAAATCAGACCCAGCACGTTACTGTTGATCAGAATAAACGCCGGGATCGCCAGCGCGAACAGCGCTACGCTACCCAGGATGATAAACGGTCGACGGCCAAAGCGGTCGCTCAGCAGACCCATAATCGGCTGTACAAACAGCATACCCACCATGATGGCGATAATAATCAGTACGCCGTGATCTTCCGAGTAGTGCAGGTTATGCGACAGATAGCTCGGCATGTAGGTCAGCAGCATGTAGTAAGTGACGTTGGTGGAAATCACCAGACCAATACAGGTCAGCAGGCTGCGCCAGTGCTTTGTCGCGATCTCTTTAAAGGACACTTTCGGGCCGTCCTGCAGCCCTTCGCGGTCGCCCTGCTCCAGTTTATCAACGTGCTGCTGGAACGCAGGTGTCTCTTCCAGCGCATGTCGCAGGTAAAGACCGATAATACCCAGTGGGAGCGCGATAAAGAACGGAATACGCCAGCCCCAGTCGAGGAAGTTCTCCTCACCGACCACGGTTGAAATCAGAACCACGACGCCCGCACCCATCACAAACCCGGCAATCGAACCGAAGTCCAGCCAGCTGCCCATGAAGCCGCGCTTACGGTCAGGGGAATACTCCGCGACGAAGATCGACGCCCCAGTATACTCGCCCCCGACAGAGAAGCCCTGCGCCATCTTACAGAGCAACAGCAGAATAGGTGCCCAGATGCCGATCGTGGCATAGGACGGTATTAGGCCGATACAGAACGTACTGATCGACATAATGACAATGGTGATAGCGAGTATTTTCTGGCGACCGTATTTGTCACCGAGCATACCGAAGAACAGACCACCTAGCGGGCGGATCAGGAAAGGAACGGAGAATGTACCCAGCGCGGCAATCATCTGCAGGCTAGGGTCAGCACCGGGGAAGAACACTTTACCTAATGCATAGGCAACAAAGCCGTAGACACCGAAATCGAACCATTCCATCGCATTACCGAGCGAGGCGGCGGTGATCGCTTTACGCAGTTTAGCGTCATCAATAATGGTGACGTCGCGAAGCGTAATGGGTTTAACCTTTTTCCTTCTTAGCATAGCTTTCCTCGTAGACTTAGCCCTGTCCGTTCCACAGCCAACTCGCACTCTGTGAACCCGAGATCCGCTCCATGCGAACCTCCATCTTCAAGCGTAGCAGGTTTACTTACATTGACGTTTTCCGTCGATACAACCGAACCTGTTGACGCCTGTCTGGGCAGTTAATGACCTTTTTACCCTACCAGCGTTTATATTTGTGATCAACTTCACACATATATTTATACTGCGTCAGGTGAAGACAGTTTTTGTCAACTACCGCACATAAGTACTTTCTCAACCTTCCAAAGCCCCCATTTTCGCCCTCATCCTTTTTCTTTTCCCAACAGAATAAAAAGCCATATTTTTTACAAGAGATTTACATAAATTTTCAGCTCTCACAACGGGCCGTAAAGTTTACATTCAATATGTGATGAAGATAACTAAAACATCGTTTTATTTTCATTGAATCAATATTCCATCGATCGCATGATAATTCCTGAAACATAGCGACGCATGTTTTCTGACGAGAGAAAACGAGAGCGCTGACTGAATTTCGGTGCAGGGTTATCACAAACCAATCATCAAGAGCACCCTTCATCAAATTGAATTTATTGATTTTTTTATTCGCACCTGCCGCTCACCATGAGAGGCGAAATTGTGAGGGTTAGAGATGAAGATTAAAGCCACGATAGAACGCATACCGGGTGGTATGATGCTGGTGCCGCTGGTACTCGGTGCTATTTTGAATACATTAGCACCTGAAACCGGGGCTTATTTTGGTGGTTTCACAAAGGGGATGATTACGGGTACCGTTCCCATCCTGGCGGTCTGGTTCTTTTGTATCGGCGCATCCATTAATTTGCGGGCAACCGGTACCGTATTACGCAAATCCGGAACGCTGGTGATAACCAAAATAGCGGTTGCCTGGGTGGTCGCAATGATATGCGCGATGTTCATTCCTGAAAATGGAATTCAGACCGGTTTCTTCGCCGGGTTATCCGTCCTGGCGATTGTCTCGGCGATGGACATGACCAACGGCGGGCTGTATGCCAGCCTGATGAACCAGTACGGAACGAAAGAGGAGTCCGGCGCGTTTGTTTTGATGTCTCTGGAGTCCGGCCCGCTCATGACGATGTTGATCCTGGGATCCGCTGGCCTGGCTTCTTTTGAGCCCCATCATTTTGTCGGCGCGATCCTGCCATTCCTGATCGGCTTCGCGCTGGGCAATCTGGATCACGATCTGCGTGATTTCTTCAGCAAAGCCACGCCGGTGCTGATCCCATTCTTTGGCTTTGCGCTGGGTAACACCATCAACCTGAACGTGATTCTTGATACGGGACTGCTGGGGATTGTGCTGGGTGTCGCGGTTATCATCATCACCGGTATTCCGCTGATCGTTGCAGACCGCGTAATCGGGGGAGGAAACGGCACGGCGGGCGTCGCCGCCTCTTCAGCCGCAGGCGCTGCCGTTGCAAACCCGGTGATTATCGCCCAGATTAACCCGGCCTTCGAACCGGTGGCCGCGTCCGCGACGGCACTGGTTGCCGCCAGCGTGATTGTCACCGCAATCCTGGTGCCCATCATCACGGCGCTATACGCGAAACGCTACGGAAATGTGCAAGAGATCCCGCCTGAACCGAAACCGATAGAAATGAATCACTAACACACCGCGCCAGCCATCCTCTCTCCCCTATGGGGAGAGGGTCAGGATGAGGGGTTCAACCAAAAATCTCTTCCACCATTGCATCCACCAGCCGTTTTGCCGAACACAGCCTCGGCATACCCAGCGCGACGGTCTGCCAGTTTTGCGTCACTGACCAACTCACCGGGTGTATATCCGCCTGACACCAGTCGCCCAGCCAGCCCAGCATGTCTTTGTGATCGATTAAACCCGCCGAAGCGGGTGTGGTCAGCCATTGATGATAGAAATGGCGCGTTGTGGGAGACGCATTGATGCCCTGCGCGAGGTAGTTGGCGGCCATGCTGCGTAAATTATCCTTGAGCATTGCCGACACATCGTTGTTCGCCAGACGGCAGGCATCGCCAAATGCTCCCCAGCGCAGCTCTTCCAGAACAATGAAGCAGCGCCCGGCCAAAGACCAGCCATCATAGTGACCGGCTCGCCAGCGGGTGAAAATTTGTTCACTGTGCTCGCCCGCCTGTACCGTCAGTCCACGCTGGGTCAGCGCCTTTTCTTTATAGGCGGCACGTTGGGTAAAATGAGAGGAGAGCTCCGCATACTGTTCAAGCAGGCCGGGAGATGGCTGAGCGCGCAGGTGAGCCTGCTGGCACAGTGCAGTCAGTTTATCGGCCATCAGCGTCAGCGCAAGATGGCCCGGATCCAACATGCCGGCGAGTTTTTCCGCCAGCCCCAGGCGCAGGGCCGCGTTCTCGTTAAGCATTCCCGCCATCGCCCAAGGCCGTAGCCGGGTATGCGTCATGATCTCCTGAGTCAAACGTTCACGAAACTGCAGCTGCTGCGGCCCCAGATGGGGATGGCGCGCCGCGTCCACGCCCTGCACAAGATCGACCATAAACCTGGGATGAATACACTCCAGCGTCCGCCCGGGACCGTCCAGTAGCTGTGTTGTCATGGTTGCTCTGCTGCGAATAGAGTTTGAATGTCATCGCGTAACAGTCGGGTATCTTCCTGAATCCACGTCGCAGTCGTAATGCTTTGCTTCAACAGCTGGCTGAGCGCTCGGGTTGAATGCTCATTTTGTTGACGCACTGCGAGGCTATCACGCAAGCTTTCCTGTAACCCGGTCAGGCATAACGAAAATTCTGCAAAGAACGTCGCCATTCCGGCCGTAACAGAGACATCGACCTGCGCGGACAAAGCTTTACGTATTTGTTCACAAAACTGATCAATATGTTGCTTAAATTTGTCATGCAGTTGCGCAATGTCGATAACATAGTGCGTGCGCGTGACAACATACTCATCCCAGCCCCAGCCCGGATTATTGAGCCAACGCGAAACGGTTTCACGCATACTGCTCCCGGCGGAAAGTTGACCTGCCGGGCGGTTATCCTGTGCAATGGCATCGTTAAACAGTGCGCGCGTATTGAAGTCAAGCTGGTTTGCCTGAAAAGCCGGGAAGCTGATCCGCGCCCGGAAGCCGGCATGGCTCAGATGCTCTTTTATACGCGTTTCAATGGGGCGGATAGCTTCATTCAGCGAGCGCGCCAGCGTAGATTCCAGCTGATCGAAGCGTAACGCCAGCTCCCGGGCGATTTTTGCCTGTGCATCCAGCATGATGAGTTCACAGGAAGAGCGAATTTTACTCAGGACGATCTGCGCCTGACCTTCATCATCCAGAACCAGCGGTTCCCACTCTTGCAGTTTGTCACTGCGGCGATTCAGCCGCTCAACGCCTGCCAAATCAAGAATATTTTGAGGGCTGAACACATGGCCCACGGCCTGGTGAAGCGCCGATTTTTCGGCCTCCATAAAGTCCGCGGTCGCGTTCAGCGCCTGCTCAACTTCATGTTTCACCTCATCGCTCACCGCGCTCTGGCGCGTCTGCAGCAGCGCCATATCCTCTTCAAGACGCGCGATGTTCAGTTCCAGTCCCTCAAAGGCCACCGTCAGCCCCTGATAGCGGAAGTCGAGATACTCCCGGGCATTTTGCGCGTAGTTGAGCAGCTTATGCGAGGCCGAGCGCAGCGCGAATAGCGAGGCATTGGCATAGGCGGCGTAAATCAGTTTGCGTATCGGCTGTTCAAACAGCGAATCTTCCCAGAGCAAATCGGCTGCGTGACGGATATGGTTTATATCGTCCAGGTCCGCCGAACGCCAGCGGCGTCCGAGTGCGGCTTCGGCAAAATCCTGCACCCAGGGCTGCTCCTGATGATCCGGCAGGCGTCCACGGGCATTCATCTCGTTGCGGGCGCGGTTTGCCAGATACGCCCACATAGAGGAAACAGGGTAGATCTGGCCAGGCGAAATAGTGCCTTTCATTAAGGTACCGGAGATCATCGCCCTGACCTGCTCTTCATCGTCGCTATTGCGATCCTTCTGGTCGAATTTATTCACCAGCGCATACAGAGGCACTGATTTCCCCGCAACCGAAATAGCCTGACGGACCTCTTCATCAGATATAGATTTAAGCTGGGTATAATCCATCACCGCCAGCACCGCCGACGCGCGGGCTAGCTGTTCGCTAAGCATTTTTTGCAGATGCGGTTGTCCGGCCTCATTGGGGCCGGGAGTATCGAGCAGCGTCAGCTGCCCGAGGTGGGCATCAAGACCCGCAAGATGCACGAACTCCACTTCAATCACCGGAATATGTTCGATGGCCGCGTATTCAGAGAACGGAAACGCCACGCCCAGCGCCTGGGAGAGCCTTACCAGATCATTAAGACTTTTCAGGCAATGAAATATTGGCTGCGCCCCGAGATGATGCTTTTCAAAGGCCTCGCCTTTCTCAATACGCTCCAGCAGCGTATTCATGTCCTTATCAATTTCCAGTTGCAGAGCCAGCTTGCCGCGATCGTAATCGCCAAGCTTTTTCTGCAGCAGGTGAATCAAATCATCAATAGGAGAGACATGTGAGAAGTGGAGTACCGGCTCTTTCTGGCCTGGCGTATGACGTATCAGCGTAGGCAGCGCCGTCATTGGGCGGTTTCGGTTCGGCAACACTTCGGTACCCACAATGGCATTAATGGTGGTCGATTTCCCCGCTTTCATCGTGCCAACGATAGCCAGAACCATTTCCAGACGTGTTATTTTGCGTAATTCATTATTCAGCGTTGCCTGCTGCGCTTCGACACCTCGCGCACTAAAATGCAAAGGCAGCACGTTGTTCTTTTCACCTGTAATAGCAGCCGTCGTGCTCTCCAGCTTCGCTGTCGGCATTGATTTCAGGGTATCGAGATTTTGCAGGGCAAGCTGTAACAAACGCTCAGCTTCCTGACTTAATTCAAAAATGGTCTGTGTGTGCATGATAAAAGCCTTTCCTTAACGCAAATTTATTACTTTTATTAAGCCACTTGTATTAATTATGATGTTCAGGCTTATATGATCACGTGTGGAAAACATGTTCACCAAAATATAACTAATTGAAGATAATCAGAAATAAATGGCTATCCCTGCATGGCGTGTAAAGCTCTCCTCAAGGCCAGAAAGCCATAAGATAAAAAGCCTGGCCCATTTTAAGAAGCTTCAGGATATATCATCATTATTTACCCACCTAAAAAGAGAGGGATAGGCCGCCAACATAAGAAATGCATGGCAGTAAAGTTCGAAGATAAATAACAATGCGTTGCTTCACCTTATCCGAAATGAAGGTGCGTAGCAATTTGCCGCAATAAAATATTCGATATATTTAGCGACTTCTCTTTCCACCGTGTTAATGACGTTAGCATCGCTTAGCTGACTGACAGTAAGTGTCACTCGCAACACATTTTCTGCGTTTTTTAAATTCCCAATAGCACCGACAAAAGTGTGGATTTGCGTTATACTTGCCGCCTTTTTCGGCACTCTGCCGTCATTTAGCTGGCACTTTCCAGCGCGTTAACACTTTTGAGGATACCGACATGCAACTCCCACACTGCCCAAAATGCAATTCTGAATACACCTACGAAGATAATGGCATGTTCATCTGCCCGGAATGTGCACACGAATGGAATGATGCCGAGCCAGCGCAGGACGCTGATGCACTGATCGTCAAAGATGCCAACGGTAATCTGCTGGCGGATGGCGACAGCGTCACCGTGGTGAAAGATCTTAAGGTGAAAGGCAGCTCTTCCATGCTGAAGATCGGCACCAAAGTGAAGAATATCCGTCTGGTGGAAGGCGATCATAATATCGATTGCAAAATTGACGGCTTCGGTCCGATGAAACTGAAATCTGAGTTCGTGAAAAAGAACTGATTTAACCCGCCCGGTAGCGCTTCGCTTACCGGGCTTTCGGGAACTACACTTAACGGGCTTTTCTTACGTGAGGTAAAGATTATGCCGTTAAGTCCCTACATCTCTTTTGCCGGCAACTGTGCAGAGGCTACCGCCTTCTATCAGCAGGCCGTCGGCGCAGAACTCCTCTATAAAATCACCTTCGGCGAAATGCCAAAAAGCGATAACAGCGAAGAAGGCTGTCCGTCCGGCATGCAGTTTCCGGATTCGGCTATAGCTCACTCCAACGTTCGCATTGCGGACAGCGATATCATGATGAGCGACGGGCTGCCGCCGGGCAGCAGCGCACAGTACGCGGGCTTCACGCTGGTGCTCGACACGCAGGATGTGTCAGAAGGCAAGCGCTGGTTCGACAACCTTGCCGATGGCGGGAATATCGACATGGCCTGGCAGGAAACCTTCTGGGCGCACGGCTTCGGTAAGGTCACCGACAAGTACGGCGTGCCGTGGATGATTAACGTCGTTAAGCAGCAGCACTAATTTTCGGGCGGTGGGCGGTCTGCCTCCGCCTGTCATCAAACTCCCCTCAACTCTTCAAACTCCCGCAACCTGCACTTAACCCAAATGTCATATTGATGCGCCAGCATGAGGCCACATTTATCGTGAGGCCCAGCACATGCACACTGTTATCCGCGTCGAGAAACTGAGCAAGACCTTCAATCACAACAAGGCGCTGCATGCCGTTGATCTGACCGTCCAGCAGGGCGAAATGGTGGCGCTGCTGGGGCCGTCCGGTTCAGGAAAATCCACCCTTCTGCATCACTTAAGCGGCCTTATTACCTGCGATAAAGCGCCGGAAAGCCGCGTCGAGCTGCTGGGTAACACCGTGCAGCATGCAGGCCGTCTGGCGAGCAATATTCGCGAAAGCCGCGCCCGGACGGGCTACATCTTTCAGCAGTTCAATCTGGTGAACCGCCTGACGGTGCTGGAGAACGTGCTGATTGGCGCGCTCGGCAGCACCCCGTTCTGGCGCACCTGCCTGCGCTGGTTCTCCCCATCACAGAAGCAGGAAGCGTTACAGGCACTGACCCGCGTCGGCATGGCGCACTTCGCCCACCAGCGCGTGTCCACGCTGTCTGGCGGGCAGCAGCAGCGCGTCGCTATCGCCCGCGCCCTGATGCAGAAAGCCAAAATCATTCTCGCCGATGAGCCCATCGCCTCGTTGGATCCGGAGTCGGCCCGCATCGTGATGGAAACCCTGCGCGACATCAACCAGAACGACGGCATCACCGTGGTGGTGACGCTGCATCAGGTGGATTACGCCCTGCGCTACTGCGAGCGCATCGTCGCCCTGCGTCAGGGCCACGTGTTCTTCGATGGCGCCAGCCATCAGTTTGATAACGAACGTTTTGACCATCTCTACCGCAGCGTAAACCGCGTCGAAGAACGCGCGCAGGCTGCTTAACGCCCCGATAACGAGGAATGGAAATGAACTACAAAGCCGTTGCCGCGCTGGCCTTCACCAGCATGTTCAGCATCAGCACCCTGTTAAGCCCGGCGTACGCCGAAGAGCAGGAAAAAGCGTTGAACTTTGGCATCATTTCAACGGAATCACAGCAAAACCTGAAGCCGCAGTGGGAACCGTTCCTGAAAGATATGGAAACCAAACTGGGGATCAAAGTGAACGCCTTCTTCGCCCCGGACTACGCGGGCATCATCCAGGGGATGCGCTTTAACAAAGTGGACATCGCCTGGTACGGCAACCTTTCCGCCATGGAAGCGGTGGACCGCGCCAACGGTCAGGTCTTTGCCCAGACCGTTGCGGCAGATGGTTCTCCAGGATACTGGAGCGTGCTGATCGTCAACAAAGACAGCCCGATCAACAACCTCAACGACATGATCGCCAAACGCAAAGATCTGACCTTTGGCAACGGCGATCCGAACTCCACCTCCGGCTTCCTCGTCCCTGGCTACTACGTCTTCGCGAAAAACAACATCTCCGCCAGCGACTTTAAGCGCACCGTCAACGCCAGCCACGAAACCAACGCGCTGGCCGTGGCGAACAAGCAGGTGGACGTTGCCACCAATAACACCGAAAACCTCGACAAGCTGAAAACCTCCGCCCCTGACAAGCTGAAAGAGCTGAAGGTCATCTGGAAATCCCCGCTGATCCCCGGCGACCCGATCGTCTGGCGCAAAAATCTCTCCGAAAGCACCAAGGACAAGGTCTACGACTTCTTTATGAACTACGGCAAAACGCCGGAAGAGAAAGCGGTTCTGGAACGTCTGGGCTGGGCACCGTTCCGCGCGTCCAGCGATCTGCAGCTGGTCCCGATTCGCCAGCTGGCGCTGTTTAAGCAGATGCAGGCCGTGAAGGACAACAAAGGGCTGAAGGAAGAGGAGAAGACCAGCAAAGTCTCTGAAATCCAGTCCCAACTGGAAGACCTCGACCGCCTGACCGCCGCGCTGGGTGCGATGACGAGCGTGAATAAAGCGGTGCAGTAACACAAGTCCCCTCTCCCTTGGGGGAGAGGGAGAACAGATTAAGGAGCCAACATGCAAACCATCACCCTCCCGCCGCCGAAGCGCAGCTGGTTCTCGCTCATAAGCTGGGCCATCCTGCTGGCGGTACTCGTTATCTCCTGGAAGGGCGCGGAGATGGATCCGCTGCTGCTCTTCAAAGATTCCGGCAACATGGCGACCTTCGCCGCCGACTTCTTCCCGCCGGATTTCAGCCAGTGGCAGGACTACCTCAGCGAAATGGCCATCACCCTGCAAATCGCCGTCTGGGGCACCGCCCTCGCCGTCGTTCTCTCCATTCCGTTCGGCCTGATGAGCGCCGAGAACATCGTGCCGTGGTGGGTATACCAGCCGATGCGTCGCCTGATGGACGCCTGTCGCGCCATCAACGAAATGGTCTTTGCGATGCTATTCGTGGTCGCCGTTGGCCTGGGTCCGTTCGCCGGCGTGATGGCACTGTTCATCCACACCACCGGCGTGCTTTCCAAGCTGCTCTCGGAAGCGGTTGAAGCCATCGAGCCCGGCCCGGTGGAAGGTATTCGCGCAACGGGCGCCAACAAAATCGAAGAGATCCTCTACGGCGTCCTGCCGCAGGTGATGCCGCTGCTGATCTCCTACTCGCTGTACCGCTTCGAGTCCAACGTTCGTTCCGCCACCGTGGTCGGTATGGTGGGCGCAGGCGGGATTGGCGTCACCCTGTGGGAAGCGATTCGCGGTTTCCAGTTCCAGCAAACCTGCGCCCTGATGGTGCTCATCATCGTCACCGTCAGCCTGCTGGATTTCCTCTCTCAACGCTTGCGTAAGCACTTCATCTGATTAGCGAGGCTTTGATTGGTATGCACTTATCCAGACATCCGACCAGTTACCCTACCCGCTGGCAAGAGATTGCGGCCAGGCTCGAAGTGGAGCTGCGCACGCATTACCGCTGCGGTGACTACCTGCCCGCCGAGCAGCAGCTTGCCGACCGCTACGAAGTGAACCGCCACACCCTGCGCCGCGCCATTGACCAGCTGGTGGAGCGCGGCTGGGTCCAGCGCCGTCAGGGCGTCGGCGTGCTGGTGCTGATGCGCCCGTTTGACTACCCGCTCAACGCCCAGGCGCGTTTTAGCCAGAACCTGCTGGATCAGGGCAGCCATCCAACCAGCGAAAAGCTGCTCTCGGTACTGCGCCCGGCCTCCCGCCACGTGGCGGATGCGCTCGGGATTCAGGAGGGCGACAACGTCGTACACCTGCGTACGTTGCGCCGGGTCAACGGCGTGGCGGTCTGTCAGATCGACCACTACTTCGCGGACCTAACCCTCTGGCCCGTGCTGCAACATTTCGCCAGCGGTTCCCTGCATGATTTCCTTCAAGACGCGACGGGTATTGCGCTCAAACGCACCCAGACGCGCATCAGCGCCCGCCGTGCACAGGCGAAAGAGAGCAAGGTGCTGGAGATCCCCAACATGGCCCCGCTGCTCTGCGTGCGCACCCTCAACCACCGTGACGGCGAGATCAACGCGACGGAATACTCCGTCAGTCTGACCCGCGCCGACATGATTGAATTCACCATGGAGCACTGAATGCACTTCGACACCTCCACCCGACAGCGTTGGATGCGCGTGCTGGCCCATAGCCAGCCTGCTGCGCTGGCCGCCCGCATGAACGCACTCGGCCTGACGCCGGACTACGTCACGATCCGCGCGCCGGAAATCGGCCTGGTGCAAATCCAGGCACGCATGGGCGGCACCGGCGAGCGCTTCTTCGCCGGCGATGCCACCCTCACCCGCGCGGCTATCCGCCTTAACAGCGGCACGCTGGGTTATAGCTACGTACTTGGGCGAGACAAAACGCACGCCGAGCGCTGCGCGGTGATCGACGCGCTTTTACAGGAACACCCGCATTTCCAGACGTTAATGGAAACCCTTATTGCCCCACTGGAAGCCGACCGCGCCGCACGCCTTGCCGCGCGTCAGGCCGAAGTGAACACCAGCCGGGTCGACTTCTTTACGCTCGTTCGCGGAGACAACGCATGACGCTTCAACCTGCTTTTACCCTGGCCGTCCAGGATGCCCAACAGAGTTTCCGTCGCCTGCTGAAGGCCATGAGCGAGCCCGGCGTGATCGTCTCGCTGCACCAGCTTTCGCAGGGCTGGCTGCCGCTAAACCTCGCCACTACCAGCGTGCTGCTGACGCTGGCGGACAACGACACTCCGGTATGGCTGTCAGGCGCATTGCTGAACGATATCGCCAGCCAGAACCTGCGCTTTCACACCAGCGCGCCGCTGGTCGATCAGCCCCAGCAGGCGGTCTTTGCCGTGGCCGACGAACAGATCAGCCATGAACAGCTTAACGCCCTGAGCGAAGGCAGCGCCGTCGCACCGGAAACCAGCGCCACGCTGATCCTGCAAGTCTCCAGCCTGAGCGGTGGCCGCATGCTTCGCCTGACGGGCGCAGGCATCGCCGACGAGCGGATGGTCGCGCCCCAGCTGCCGGAGTGCATTATCCATGAGCTGACCGAGCGCCCGCACCCGTTCCCGCTCGGCATTGACCTGATCCTGACCTGCGGCGAGCGCCTGCTGGCAATCCCGCGGACTACCCACGTGGAGGTGTGCTGATGTACGTAGCCGTCAAAGGAGGCGAAAAGGCGATCGCCGCCGCTCATGCCTTACAGGAGCACAGACGCCGGGGCGATGAACAGCTTCCCGAGCTGAGCGTCGCCCAGATTGAGCAACAGCTTAACCTCGCGGTTGACCGCGTGATGACCGAGGGCGGCGTTGCTGACCGCGAGCTTGCAGCGCTGGCGCTGAAGCAGGCCAGCGGCGATAACGTGGAAGCCATCTTTCTGCTGCGCGCCTGGCGCACCACCGTTCCACGTCTGGCAGTCAGCGAGCCGGTGAACACGGCGGAAATGCGCCTGGAGCGCCGAATCTCTGCCGTTTATAAAGATATCCCCGGCGGCCAGCTGCTTGGCCCTACCTACGACTACACCCATCGTCTGCTGGACTTCACGCTGCTGGCGAACGGCGAAGCCCCAACGCTCAGCACTTCAGACGTCGAACAGGAACCGTCTCCGCACGTCTTCAGCCTGCTGGCAAACCAGGGGCTGGCGAAAGCGGAAGAAGACACTGGCGCCACGCCGGACGACGTCACCCGCACGCCGCCGGTCTACCCGTGCTCACGCTCGTCCCGCCTGCAACAGCTGATGCGCGGCGACGAAGGGTATCTGCTGGCGCTGGCCTACTCCACACAGCGCGGCTACGGGCGCAACCACCCGTTCGCGGCAGAGATCCGCAGCGGCTATCTCGACGTCGAAATCGTGCCGGAAGAGCTGGGTTTTGCGGTGAACGTCGGCGAACTGCTGATGACCGAGTGCGAAATGGTCAACGGTTTCGTCGCGCCAGAGAATGGAGACCCGCATTTTACCCGCGGCTACGGGCTGGTGTTTGGCCTCGGCGAGCGCAAGGCGATGGCGATGGCGCTGGTTGACCGCGCCCTGCAGGCGCCGGACTACGGCGAGCACATTGCCGGCCCGGCGCAGGACGAAGAGTTCGTGCTGGCCCACGCGGACAACGTCGAGGCCGCAGGCTTTGTCTCGCACCTCAAGCTGCCGCACTACGTCGATTTCCAGGCCGAACTGGAACTGCTGAAACGCCTGCAACGGGAGCGCGCCAATGGCTAACTTAAGCGGCTACAACTTTGCCTATCTGGATGAGCAAACTAAACGCATGATCCGCCGCGCCATCCTTAAGGCAGTGGCTATTCCGGGCTATCAGGTGCCGTTTGGTGGCCGTGAAATGCCGATGCCGTACGGCTGGGGCACGGGCGGCATTCAGATCACCGCCAGCGTGATTGGCGAAGCGGACGTGCTGAAGGTTATCGACCAGGGCGCGGACGATACCACCAACGCCGTGTCGATCCGCAACTTCTTTAAGCGCGTGACGGGCGTCAACACCACCGAAAAAACCGAAGACGCGACGCTGATCCAGACTCGCCACCGCATTCCGGAGACTCCGCTGACGGAAGATCAGATTCTGATTTTCCAGGTGCCGATCCCGGAGCCGCTGCGCTTTATCGAGCCGCGCGAAACCGAGACCCGCACCATGCACGCGCTGGAAGAGTACGGGATCATGCAGGTCAAACTGTATGAAGACATCGCCCGCTTCGGCCATATCGCCACCACCTACGCCTACCCGGTGAAGGTCAACGGCCGCTACGTGATGGACCCGTCGCCGATCCCGAAATTCGATAACCCGAAGATGGACATGATGCCTGCCCTGCAACTCTTTGGTGCCGGACGTGAAAAACGCATCTACGCCGTACCGCCGTATACGCGTGTCGAAAGTCTGGATTTTGACGATCACCCGTTTACGGTGCAGGAGTGGGACGAGCCGTGCGCCATCTGCGGTTCAAAGCACAGTTATCTGGATGAAGTGGTGCTGGACGACACGGGCAAACGAATGTTTGTCTGCTCCGACACCGATTACTGCCGCCAACAGAGCGAGGCGAACGGCCAATGAAACCGCTGCTTTCGGTTAATAACCTGACCCACCTTTATGCGCCGGGAAAAGGCTTCAGCGACGTGTCGTTCGAGCTGTGGCCGGGCGAAGTGCTGGGCATTGTCGGCGAGTCCGGCTCCGGCAAAACCACCCTGCTGAAGTCTATCTCCGCGCGCCTGACGCCGCAGAACGGCGACATTCTGTATGGAGGAAAATCCCTGTATGCCATGAGCGAGGCCGAGCGCCGTCGCCTGCTGCGCACCGAGTGGGGCGTGGTGCATCAGCACCCGATGGACGGCCTGCGCCGTCAGGTGTCGGCGGGAGGCAATATCGGCGAACGGCTGATGGCCACCGGCGCGCGCCACTACGGCAACATCCGCGCCACCGCACAGCACTGGCTGGAGGAGGTGGAGATCCCCGCCTCGCGCATTGACGACCTGCCAACCACCTTTTCCGGCGGTATGCAGCAGCGTTTGCAAATTGCCCGCAATCTGGTCACCCATCCAAAGCTGGTGTTTATGGATGAACCCACCGGCGGGCTGGACGTCTCCGTGCAGGCCCGCCTGCTCGACCTGCTGCGCGGCCTGGTGGTGGAGCTGAACCTGGCGGTGGTGATTGTCACCCACGATCTGGGCGTTGCGCGCCTGCTGGCGGACCGCCTGCTGGTGATGAAGCAGGGTCAGGTGGTGGAAAGTGGGCTGACCGACCGCGTGCTCGACGACCCACATCATCCGTACACCCAGCTGCTGGTGTCGTCGGTATTACAGAATTAAGAGGCCAACATGATCCACGTTGAAAATGTCAGTAAGACCTTTGTGCTCCACCAGCAAAATGGCGTGCGCCTGCCGGTGCTGCAAAACGCCTCGTTAGAGGTGAGTCAGGGTGAATGCGTGGTGCTGCACGGCCACTCCGGCAGCGGTAAATCGACCCTGCTGCGCTCCCTGTACGCCAACTATTTACCGGACGAAGGCCACATCCATATTCGCCATAACGAAGAGTGGGTCGATCTGGTTCAGGCCCCGGCGCGCAAAGTGCTGGAAGTGCGCCGCTCAACGATCGGCTGGGTTAGCCAGTTCCTGCGGGTGATCCCGCGGATCTCCGCCCTGGACGTGGTGATGCAGCCTCTGCTGGATCTTGGCGTGCCGCGCGAAACCTGCGCCGCCAGGGCCGCCAGCCTGCTGACGCGCCTCAACGTGCCGGAGCGCCTGTGGCACCTCGCCCCGTCGACCTTTTCCGGCGGCGAGCAGCAGCGCGTGAATATCGCGCGCGGGTTTATCGTCGACTATCCGATTTTACTGCTGGATGAACCCACCGCCTCGCTCGACGCTAAAAACAGCGCAGCGGTGATAGCGCTGATCGAACAGGCCAAAGCGCGCGGGGCGGCGATCGTCGGGATCTTCCACGACGACGCCGTCCGCAATCGCGTGGCGGACAGGCTGCACCCGATGGGGACAAACGCATGATTATCAATAATGTCAGGCTGGTGCTGGAAAATGAGGTCGTGAAAGGTTCGGTTGAAATCCAGGACGGCGTCATCCGCGCCTTTGCCGAAACCCAGAGCCGCTCCCCGGAGGCGATGGACGGCGAAGGCGGCTGGCTGCTGCCGGGGCTGATTGAGCTGCATACCGATAATCTGGATAAATTCTTCACCCCGCGCCCGAAGGTGGACTGGCCCGCCCATTCGGCGATGAGCAGCCACGACGCGCTGATGGTCGCCAGCGGCATCACCACGGTGCTGGACGCGGTGGCGATCGGCGACGTGCGCGACGGCGGCGATCGTCTGGAAAATCTGGAAAAGATGATCAACGCCGTAGAGGAGACGCAAAAGCGCGGCCTCAACCGCGCCGAGCACCGCCTGCACCTGCGCTGCGAGCTGCCGCATCACACCACCCTGCCGCTGTTTGAAAAGCTGGTCGGCCGCGAGCCGGTGTCGCTGGTCTCCCTGATGGATCACTCCCCGGGGCAGCGCCAGTTCGCCAACATTGAAAAGTACCGTGAATACTATCAGGGCAAATACTCGCTCAACGACGCGGAGATGGCGCGCTACGAAGAAGAGCAGCTGGCGCTGGCAGCACAATGGTCGCAGCCGAACCGTCTCTCCATTGCCGCGATGTGTCGGAACCGCAACATTGCGCTGGCCAGCCATGACGACGCCACGCACGATCACGTGCGCGAATCCCATCAACTAGGCAGCGTGATCGCCGAATTTCCCACCACGTTCGAAGCGGCTGAAGCCTCCCGCAAACACGGCATGAACGTGCTGATGGGCGCGCCGAACATCGTGCGCGGCGGATCGCACTCCGGCAACGTGGCGGCAAGCAAACTCGCTTCCCTCGGCCTGCTGGATATCCTCTCGTCTGACTACTACCCCGCCAGCCTGCTGGACGCGGCCTTCCGCGTCGCGGACGACGAGGACAACCACTTTACGCTGCCGCAGGCGATTCGACTGGTGACGAAAAACCCGGCCAGCGCGCTCAACCTTCACGACCGCGGTGAGATTGCCGAAGGCAAACGGGCAGACCTGGTGCTGGCGCACCGCAAGGGCGAGCACGTTCATATCGACCACGTCTGGCGTCAGGGAAAAAGGGTGTTCTGATGGGAAGACTCATCTGGTTAATGGGCCCGTCCGGCTCGGGAAAAGACAGCCTGCTGTCGGCGTTACGGCAGCGGGAACATTCACAGCTGCTGGTGGCGCACCGCTACATTACCCGCGCGGCGAACGCTGGCAGTGAAAACCATATCGCCCTGAGCGAGCAGGAGTTTTTTACCCGCGCCGGGCAAAATCTGCTGGCGCTGAGCTGGCACGCGAACGGCTTTTATTACGGCGTCGGCATCGAGATCGACCTCTGGCTGCACGCGGGCTTCGACGTGCTGGTTAACGGCTCGCGCGCGCATCTGCCGCAGGCAAAAGCCCGGTACGAAGCGGCGCTGCTGCCGGTCTGCCTGCAGGTTTCTCCGGATATTCTGCGCAGCCGCCTGCAAAGCCGGGGGCGCGAAAATGCGCGTGAGATCGACCAGCGGCTGGAACGTGCGGCGCGCTACACCCCGTCGGGCTGTCACGTCCTCAATAACGACGGAAGTTTGCTACAGTCAGTCGAGACCTTTTTATCGCTTATTCGCCAGAAGGAGAGACAGCATGCCTGACTGCCAGCTTCGACCCGCCGCCGCCGACGATGCGCAAATTGTTTACGCCCTGATCTGTGAACTGAAGCAGGCAGAGTTCGATCACCAGGCGTTTCACGCCGGATTTCTGGCCAACCTTCAGGATCACAACATGCGCTACCAGCTTGCCGAGCTGGACGGACAGGTCGTCGGCATGATCGGCCTGCACATGCAGTTTCACCTGCATCATGCCCGCTGGATCGGCGAGATCCAGGAGCTGGTGGTGATGCCGCAGGCGCGCGGGTTAAAGATTGGCAGCCAGCTGCTGGCCTGGGCGGAAGACGTAGCACGAGAGGCGGGCGTGGAGTTGACCGAACTCTCCACCAGCGTGAAGCGCACGGACGCCCACCGCTTTTACGTTCGTGAGGGATATACGCAGAGCCATTTTCGATTCACCAAACCGCTGTAGAGGTGCGTTATGAGTCTGACCATCACGTTAACGGGAACCGGAAGCGCGCAGCTGGTCCCGGTCTTTGGCTGCGACTGCGCGGCGTGTCGCAGGGCGCGTTTGCAGGACAACTATCGCCGTCGCCCCTGTAGCGCGGTGGTCAAATTCAACGATGCAGTCACCCTGCTGGATGCGGGCATTCCGCACCTGATGGACGACTGGCCGGCGGGGAGCTTCCAGCAGTTTTTGCTCACGCACTATCATATGGATCACGTCCAGGGGCTATTCCCCCTGCGCTGGGGCGTGGGCGCGACCATCCCGGTGTACGGCCCGCCGGACGACGCAGGCTGTGACGATCTGTTTAAACACCCCGGCATTCTGGATTTCAGCCACACGGTCGAGCCGTTCGTGATGTTTGAGCTGCAGGGGCTGCGGGTCACGCCGCTGCCGCTCAACCATTCAAAACTGACCTTCGGGTATCTGCTGGAATCGGCCCATAGCCGCGTGGCGTGGCTTTCTGATACCGCCGGGCTGCCGGATAAAACGGTGACGTTTCTGCTCAACAATCAGCCACAGGCGATAATCATCGACTGCAGCCATGAACCGCGTCCGGAGACGCCGCGCAACCACAGTGATTTAAATACGGTGATTTCCCTGAACGAGGTGATTGGCTGTCCGAAGGTGATCCTGACGCACATTAGCCATCAGTTTGACGCATGGATGATGGATAACCCGCTGCCGGACGGCATTGAAGCGGGATATGACGGGATGGTACTTGTGCTGGATTAGGTTTTCTCCCTCTCCCGTGGGAGAGGGTTGGGGTGAGGGCAACAGGCCGCACTTAGCCGCGATCGTAATCGTCTTCCAACCTGCGCTCGTCCTCTTCTAACCGACGCCTGTCGTCGTCCAGCTGGCGCTGACGCTCGTCTAAGCGGCGGCGTCTGTCTTCGAGCTGCCGACGACGATCGTCGTACTGTCGGCTGTCGATTTGACGGCTGCGGTCGTAACGATCGTCGTCATCGTCATTACGGCTGCTGCTGGGGTTGTAGGCATCGTTGATCGCCTGCTGAATGTTGCCAATGGCGTCATCAATCACATCGGCATGCGCCAGTTGGCTGGTTAAAGTCAGCAGACCAAATAACAGGACGGTAGAGTAACGTTTCATAAGGCCAGTCTCGCAGGTTGACTGGCTTTACGGTAATGAACGGCTGGGAACCGGGGTAGCGGAGGAATCTCAAATTACCATCACCTTCCGCAGCACCTGCGCCAGCTGCTGGCGGGTAAACGGCTTACGCAGTAACGGAACGTCCGGCAGTTGCGGGTTATGCGCCGGGCGCAAATCCTGCCCGCTGATCAGCAGCACCGGAAGCTGCGGATAATGGCTGCGCACATGGTTAATCACTTCGGCCCCGCTCAGGCTTCCGGGCAACATCAGATCGCTGATAAACATACCAATATCCGGCGACGCCGCCAGCATGTTCAGGGCCTGTTCGCCGCTGTCCGCTTCGAGCGTCAGGTAGCCAAGCTGATGCAGCTGTTCGCACAGGGTCTGGCGAACGTCCGCCTCATCTTCCAGCACCAGTACAAGCCGCTCGTGATCCACGGACGTTGTGGCAGCCAGCGCTTCATCCTCCGAGACGGCGGGCAGCGTCGAGCGCGGGAGGTGGAGCCGCACGGTCGTTCCTTGTCCCGGCGCGCTTTCGATCTCTACCCGCCCCCCGGACTGACGCACAAAACCGTACACCATCGACAGGCCCAGCCCACTTCCGCTCCCGGTCTGCTTGGTGGTGAAGAACGGTTCAAAAACCCGGGATTTCACCTCCTGCGACATCCCGCTGCCGCGATCGATGACCTCCAGCGCTACCATATCCTGCCTGCGTCCGTCGCTGCGGGTCACGCGCTGGTTCCAGGTGCGAATTTTGATCGCCCCGCTTTGGCCTTCCATCGCATCCCGGGCGTTCATCACCAGGTTGATAATGGCGTTCTCCAGCTGGCTGACGTCAATCCACGCGGGCCATGCCGGGGTTTGCGCTTCAATCTCCAGGGTAAGCGTGGCGGGCAGCGAGTGGCGCATCAGTTCCCGAAGGTTTTCCAGCAGGGGCAGCATCTCTACTGCATGCGGCGTCAGGGACTGTTTGCGGGAAAACGCCAGCAGCCGCTGGGTCAGCAGCGCGCCGCGTTCGGCAGCCTTCAGCGCACGGGTAATGCGCGGCGCGTCGTTTGATTCGGGGTCTGTCAGCTCAAGGCTGCCGATAATTACCGCCAGCAGGTTGTTAAAATCATGCGCCAGCCCGCCGGTCAGCTGTCCGACGGCCTTCATCTTCTGGCTGTGCAGCAGCGCCTCTTCCAGCCCCTGACGCTCGATGCGGTCGATCTCCATCTGCGTGGTTTTCTCTTTCAGCAGACGCGTGGTGTGCTCAAGCGAGGCGGTGTTGCGGGCAAAAACGTTAAACGCGCGCGCCAGCTCGCCCAGCTCGTCGCGCCGCTGCAGCGCAGGAACAGAAACATCCTGTTCACCGTGGGCAAGTCGCGACATCGCCCGGGAGATGGCCGTCAGGTTGGAGCCCAGATTGCGGTAGATATACCAGCAGGCGCAGCCGGTGATGATCAGCGCCAGCACGGCGAAGATGCTGATAAACACGCTGATGGATTGCAACTCGTGATGGCTCTGGGCCGTGCGAAGCCGGGAAGCCTGCGCCACCTGCTCAACGTACTGATTAATATCGCTATTAAGGATCGCCACCAGCGCCTTAATGTGGAACATATACCAGCTGATGGACAGATCGCTCTCCTCCAGCTGCTTCGACAGCGGGGCAAGCTTGCGCAGCTCGGCGTTAAAATCGGGCAGAACGCCCTCCACGACCGGCTGTATGGCGCTTCGGGGCAGCGTGGCGGTCACGGCGTCCAGCTGCTGAACGGTAGCACGCGGCGAAGGTGTATCAATCGCGGCCGCGATCAGCCGATCCATCTCCATCAGCTGCCGCGCGTCCGGCACGTTGCTGCCGAAGCGGCGGTTGATGTCCTGAAGATGGCGTAAATAGCTCTGGCTTTGATAGAGCGAGCTCAGCAGCGCGTTACGCTCAAGATGCCGCTTTTGCCCACGCTCCAGCATCCCCGTTACGCTTTGCTGTAATTCATTGCTTCTGCGAATAATCCGCGCCACCAGCGCCGGCTCCTGCTGCGCCAGCGGGGCATCCGCCAGCTGTTCCAGCGAGCGGCGCAGCGCCGTTTGCATCTGCTTCAGCCGCTCGGCCTCGCCTTTGTACTCCAGCGCCCCTACCACCTGCGAAAGCCGCACCGCCGCCGTTGCCACGTTGGCCGTGTCGCGCGCGAGGTTCATGCTCCCGGTCATGTCGTCCAGCGTTTGCTGTTGGACCTGCTCCTGGATCTGGCTGGCATGACGAAAGCCGAGCACCGCCACGCCGCTCACCATCAGCGTGACGGCGACCACCAGCAGGTTAAATATCAGCAGGCGACCGCGGGCGCTGGAGAAGAACGGGGGGCGTGAAGACATGTTGACTCCGTAACTGTGATCCACATTCGCTATTCATAACTATGACAAATATGAACAGCTTCTGACATTTTGCATTTACGCACCTGTGATGAAGTGCAGATATCGACATTCACAGGAGATCCGCCATGAGCAGAACCCCGGTTTTAGAGATGCGCCACATTGCCAAAACCTTTGGCAATTTCCACGCGCTCAAGGGCGTGGATTTGACGGTCTTCCCCGGTGAGATCCACGCGCTGATGGGGGAAAACGGCGCGGGAAAAAGCACGCTGATGAAGATCCTCGCGGGGGCCTATACCGCCACCGGCGGCGAGATCCTGATCGACGGCCAGCCGTTTCACATTAAAGGGCCGAAGGACGCGCTGGCCGCAGGCATTACCCTGATTTACCAGGAGATGCAGCTCGCCCCCAATCTGACCGTCGCGGAAAATATCTTCCTCGGCAGCGAGTTGTCGCGCGGCGGGCTGGTGCAGCGCAAGGAGATGGCCGCCCAGGCGCAGGCGGTGATTGACCGTCTCGGCGCGCAGTTCAGCGCCACCGACCTGGTGATGAAGCTGACCATCGCCGAGCAGCAGCAGGTGGAAATCGCCCGCGCGCTGCACCGCAACAGCCGCATCCTGGTGATGGACGAACCCACCGCCGCCCTCTCCTCCCGCGAAACCCACCGCCTGTTCGAACTGATTTTGCGCCTGCGCGATGAAGGGATGGCGATCATCTATATCAGCCACCGCATGGCGGAAGTGTATGAACTCTCTGACCGCGTGAGCGTTCTGCGCGACGGGCAGTACGTCGGCAGCCTGACGCGCGACAAGCTGAACGCGTCTGAACTGGTGAAGATGATGGTGGGCCGCCCGCTCAGCGATCTGTTCAACAAAGAGCGCGATATCCCTCTCGGCAGCCCGCGTCTCAACGTGCACCATCTCACCGACGGTAAAAAAGTGCAGCCATGCAGCCTGCAGGTGCGCTCCGGTGAAATCGTCGGGCTGGCGGGGCTGGTCGGGGCCGGACGCTCCGAGCTGGCGCAGTTGATTTTCGGCGTGCGCAAGGCCACCGGCGGGATGATTGAGGTGGACGGCGAGCCGGTGGTGATCCACTCCCCGCGCGCGGCCATTGAAAACGGGATTGGTTTTCTCACCGAGAACCGCAAGGAGCAGGGGCTGTTTCTGGAGCTGGCGGCGCAGGAGAACATCACCATGGCGACGCTGGAGCGCGACGCCACCTTCGGCATGCTTAACCGCAAAAAAGCCCAGTCCATTTCCGATGACGCTATCGCCCTGCTTAACATCCGCGTGCCCCATTCTCAGGTGCGCGCGGGCGGGCTCTCCGGCGGCAACCAGCAAAAGCTGCTGATCTCCCGCTGGGTGGCGATTGGCCCGCGCATTCTGATTCTCGACGAACCCACGCGCGGGGTGGACGTCGGTGCCAAAAGCGAGATCTACCGCATCATGAACCAGATGGCGCGCAAGGGGGTGGCGATTTTGATGATCTCCAGCGAGCTGCCGGAAGTGGTGGGGATGAGCGACCGGGTGTACGTAATGCGGGAAGGCAGCATTGCGGGTGAACTGCACGGGCGCGACATCTCACAGGAAAATATTATGACGCTGGCAACCGGCGTGAACGACACACATCATCAGGCGGTGCAATCATGACAACTCCAACCCATCCGCAGCAGGTGGCGAAATCCGCCTCCGCCAAAAAAATGCTGATGAGCGATCTGATGCAAACGGTCGGCATTTTGCCGATTTTAATCCTGATTGTGGCGGTGTTTGGCTTTATCGCCCCGAACTTCTTTACCGAAAGTAACCTGCTCAACATTACCCGTCAGGCGTCGATCAACATCGTGCTGGCGGCGGGAATGACCTTCATCATCCTGACCGGCGGGATTGACCTCTCCGTGGGCTCGATTCTGGGCACCACGGCGGTGGCGGCGATGGTGGTCTCGCTTATTCCTGAATTCGCGATGCTCTCCATTCCGGCGGCGCTGATGCTCGGCATGGTGCTGGGGCTGTTCAACGGCGCGCTGGTGGCCTTCGCCGGGCTGCCGCCGTTTATCGTCACGCTCGGCACCTATACGGCGCTGCGAGGCGCGGCGTATCTGCTGGCGGACGGCACCACGGTGATTAACTCCAGCATCAGCTTCGAGTGGATCGGCAATAACTATCTCGGCCCGATTCCGTGGCTCGTCGTCATTGCCCTGGCGGTCATCGCTATCTGCTGGTTCATCCTGCGCCGCACCACGCTCGGCGTTCATATCTACGCGGTCGGCGGCAACATGCAGGCGGCGCGCTTAACCGGTATCAAGGTCTGGCTGGTACTGCTGTTTGTCTACGGCATGAGCGGCCTGCTCTCCGGCCTCGGCGGGGTGATGAGCGCCTCGCGCCTCTACAGCGCCAACGGCAACCTCGGCACGGGTTACGAGTTGGATGCGATTGCGGCGGTGATCCTCGGCGGCACCAGCTTCGTCGGCGGGATCGGCACGATCACCGGCACACTGGTGGGGGCGCTGATCATCGCCACCCTCAACAACGGCATGACGCTGATGGGCGTCTCCTACTTCTGGCAGCTGGTGATCAAAGGGGCGGTGATCATCATAGCGGTGCTGATCGACAAATACCGTACCCGACACCATCAAAGTGCATAACAACAATACCCTACAAGCGAGGAAGACAAGATGCGTTTGAAACCCTTAGTGACCGCGCTCTGTGCTGGCGCCCTGCTGGCCGCAACGCCGTTTGCGCAGGCAAAAGATCTGAAGTCCATCGGCGTGACGGTGGGCGACCTGGCTAACCCGTTCTTCGTGCAGATCACCAAAGGTGCCGAGCTGGAAGCACGCAAGCTGGCTGGCGATAACGTCAAGGTGACGCTGGTTTCCAGCGGTTACGATCTGGGCCAGCAGGTGGCGCAGATCGATAACTTCATCGCCGCGAAGGTGGACATGATCATCCTCAACGCTGCGGATTCCAAAGGGATCGGCCCGGCGGTGAAGCGGGCCAAAGAAGCGGGGATCGTGGTCGTGGCGGTGGACGTGGCGGCGGAAGGGGCCGATGCGACCATCACCTCCGATAATACCCAGGCGGGGGAAATGGCCTGTAAGTACATTACCGACCGCCTGAAAGGCAAAGGCAACGTGGTGATCATCAACGGACCGCCGGTCTCCGCGGTGCAGAACCGCGTGGAAGGCTGCCAGACGGAATTCAAAAAACATCCGGACATCAAGGTGCTCTCGGACAACCAAAATGCCAAAGGCAGTCGTGAAGGTGGGCTGGAAGTGATGACCTCCCTGCTGGCGGCCAATCCGAAGATCGACGGCGTATTCGCGATTAACGATCCGACCGCGATCGGCGCCGATCTGGCGGCGAAACAGGCCCAGCGCAACGAGTTCTTTATCGTCGGCGTGGACGGTTCCCCGGACGGTGAAGAGGCGCTGAAGCGCGAAAACTCCCTGTTTGTGGCGACCCCGGCGCAGGATCCGCAGGTGATGGCGGCGAAGGCGGTGGAGATCGGCTATGACATTCTGCAGGGCAAACCTGCGCCGAAAGAGCCTGTGCTGATCCCGGTGACGATGATCGATAAAAAGAACGTCGGCACGTATAAGGGGTGGACGGTTAAATGATCCTTTTCCCTCTCCCACAGGGAGAGGGAACTGTTTTCAAGGAGTCCCCATGAAACGCTCCGACATCAATGAAATCCTCGGCCACACGCGGCAGTTCTTTTCCATGCACGACGTGCATCTCCCGCCGTTTGCCAGCTTTCCACCCACAAAATGGCAGCAGCTTGATCGGGCCGCGTGGCAGGAAGTGTTTGACCTCAAGCTCGGCTGGGACGTGACCGCTTTCGGCGGCAACAATTTCGCCGCACAGGGTCTGACGCTGTTTACCCTGCGCAACGGCTCCCCCAACGGCGTGCCGTATGAGAAATGCTACGCCGAAAAAATCATGCACGTGCGCGACGGCCAGGTGACGCCGATGCATTTTCACTGGCGCAAGCGGGAGGACATCATTAACCGGGGGGGCGGGAACCTGATTATTGAGTTATGGAATGCCGGGATGCATGAGGAGACCGAAAACACCGACGTGACCGTCACGATTGACGGCTGTCGGCAAACCCATGCTCCCGGCAGCCAGCTGCGCCTCACACCAGGGGAAAGCATCTGTCTCACGCCCGGTCTGTATCACAGCTTCTGGGGCGAACGCGGCTTTGGCGACGTGCTGGTGGGCGAAGTGTCGTCGGTGAATGACGACGAGCACGACAACCACTTTTTGCAGCCCGTTGCCCGCTATAACAACATCGAAGAAGACGAACCGGCGGTGCTGGTGCTGTGCAACGAGTACAACCTGTTTCGGAGATAAGGAGTGAATGATGCCACTGATTTCTCTTGCCGACGGTCTTGAGCACGCCAGGAAACACCGCTACGCGCTGGGCGCGTTCAACGTGCTCGACTCCCATTTCCTGCGCGCGCTGTTTGCCGCCGCAAAGCAGGAACGCTCGCCGTTTATCATCAACATCGCCGAAGTGCACTTTAAGTATGTTTCCCTAGATTCGCTGGTCGAAGCGGTTAAGTTCGAAGCCGCCCGTCACGATATTCCCGTGATGCTGAATCTCGACCACGGTCTGCATTTCGAGGCCGTCGTGCGCGCCCTGCGCCTGGGGTTTAGCTCGGTGATGTTCGACGGCTCGACGCTGAGCTACGAGGAGAACATTCGCCAGACCCGGGAAGTGGTGAAGATGTGCCACGCGGTGGGCGTCTCGGTGGAGGCGGAGCTGGGTGCGGTCGGCGGGGATGAAGGCGGCGCGCTGTACGGACATGCGGATGAAGCGTTCTTTACCGACCCGCAGCTGGCGCGGGAGTTTGTTGATAAGACCGGCATCGACGCGCTGGCGGTCGCCATCGGCAACGCGCACGGCAAATACAAAGGCGAACCGAAGCTCGATTTCCCGCGCCTGGACGCCATTCGTCAGCAGACGGGGCTGCCGCTGGTGCTGCACGGCGGCTCCGGGATTAGCGATGCCGACTTCCGCCGCGCCATCGAGCTGGGCATTCATAAAATCAACTTCTACACCGGCATGTCGCAGGCCGCGCTCGCCGCCGTTGAGCAGCGTATGGCGAACCGCCAGCCGCTGTACGATGAGTTTGCCGAACTGCTGCTGGGGATAGAAGAGGCGATAACCGATACGGTCGCCGAGCAGATGCGCATCTTCGGCAGCGCGGGGCAGGCATAATGGAACGCAAAGGCATCATCGCCGCAGGCAATATGCTGGTGGATCACGTTCACCAGATCGTGCAGTGGCCGGAGCGCGGCTGGCTGGCGGAAATCACCCACAGCGAACGCTCCACCGGCGGCGCGCCGCTCAACGTGCTGCTGACGCTGGCGAAAATGCACGCCGGCCTGCCGCTGCAGGCGGTGGGGCTGATCGGGGAAGACGGCGACGGGGATTACATTCTGGCGATGCTCGACCAGTACCACGTCAACCGCCAGCGCGTACAACGCACCACCTTTGCGCCAACCTCCATGTCGCAGGTGATGACCGATCCCAGCGGGCAGCGCACCTTTTTCCACTCGCCGGGCGCCAACCGTCTGCTGGATCTTCCCGCCTTCGATCGTCTCGATGGATCGATGAAGATCTTCCATCTCGGCTACCTGCTGCTGCTCGACAGCCTGGATATGCCGGATGACGAGTTTGGCACCCGCAGCGCGCGGCTGCTGGCGCAGATGCGCGAGCAGGGGTATGAAACCTCCCTTGACCTGGTGTCCCGCAAGGGCGACCCGCGCTATCAGCCACTGGTACTCCCTGCCCTGCGCCATCTGGATTATCTGGTGATTAACGAGCTCGAGGCTGGTGAGTTTAGCGGGCTGGAGATGCGCGACGCCGACGATGCGCTGAACATCGCCCATATCGCCGATGCCGCGGCGCAACTGCTGGCGGCAGGCGTTCGTCAGCGGGTGGTAATCCACTGCCCGGAAGGGGCATGGGGTGAAACACCGGGAGAAGCGGGCCGATGGGTTCCGTCGTGGAAGCTGGAGCAGAACGAGATTATCGGCAGCGTTGGCGCGGGCGACGCGTTTTGCGCGGGCTTTTTATACGGCTGCCATGAATCGCTGCCGCTGACAGAAAGTATTTATCTGGCGCACGCCTGCGCGCGGGCCAGCCTGCTGGCGGCCAATGCGATTGACGGCGCGAAAACGCTGGCCGAGCTGCAGCTGTTTATTAAAGAGAATACTTAGGCCGCTTTCTCGCTATGAGACACATCGGCGGCAAAAACGTAGCCCAGACCGCGCATGGTTTTGATGAGCTTAGGCTGATGCGGGTTGACCTCGATTTTTCGCCGCAGGCGCATGATCAACACGTCAATCGTGCGGTCGAATACCTCGGTACTTTCGCTGTGGGTGAGCTCAAGCAGCTGCTCGCGGCTCAGTACCCGGCGGGCATTTTGCGTGAGCGCCAGCAGCAGGCCATATTCACCCTGAGTCAGTGGCACGGCGTTACGCTGCGGATCAATCAGTTCACAGCGGGCAGTGTCCAGCGTCCAGTCGTTGAAGGTTATCCCCGCCGCACGTGGCATCGGCGCTTCGGCTGCCAGCGCTCCGGTACGACGCAGCACGGCCTTAACGCGGGCCACCACCACGCGTGGATTAAACGGTTTGCCAATATAATCGTCAGCCCCCATCTCCAGCCCCACCACCACGTCTGATTCACTGCCCAGCCCGGTTAACATGATCACCGGTAGCGCCGGGCGCTGCTTTTGCAGCTGCAGCAAAACCTGCAGGCCGTTGATGTCCGGCAGCATCATATCCAGCAGAACAAGGGCGATAGCCGGCTCCTGCTGGACCTGTCGCAGCGCATCCTGGCCGTTGTGGCAGACAAGCACGCTAAAGACGTGCTCGCTCAGCACATCCTGCAGCAGTTCACACACTGCCATATCGTCATCAACCACCAGAATCGCCGGTTTCATCATATGCTTCCGTCAGGGGATTATGTTAAGTCTGAACCATTCTGCCGTCGGCTCCAGTGAAATGGATTTTTCCGTGACGGAAATTCAACCCATGTCACATCCGCCGCTCATTCGACACGTCAATTTTGACGATTGTCTGCTTTTCGTCAGGGATTTCGCCGTGAATGCACCGTAAAGCCGGTGAGTAACCCCACTAAAAACATGGCATAGAAGCTGCATTAGTCGGTGCGAAAGATTTGATTAACTGGAGCAGACTGATGAAAAAAGTCGTCACGGTTTGCCCTTATTGTGCCTCAGGTTGCAAGATCCACCTGGTGGTCGATAACGGCAAAATTGTCCGGGCGGAGGCCGCGCAGGGGAAAACCAACCAGGGCACGCTGTGCCTGAAGGGGTATTACGGCTGGGATTTTATTAACGATACACAAATCCTCACCCCGCGCCTGAAAAACCCGATGATCCGCCGCGAGCGCGGCGGCAAGCTGGAAGCCGTCTCCTGGAACGAGGCGCTGGATTACGTCGCCACGCGCCTGAGTGCCATTAAGGCCAAGTATGGCCCGGATGCCATTCAGACCACCGGCTCCTCACGCGGGACCGGGAATGAAACCAACTACGTGATGCAAAAATTCGCGCGCGCCGTTATTGGTACCAATAACGTCGACTGCTGCGCTCGCGTCTGACACGGCCCATCGGTTGCAGGTCTGCACCAGTCGGTCGGTAACGGCGCAATGAGTAATGCTATCAACGAGATAGATAACACCGATCTGGTGTTTATCTTCGGTTATAACCCGGCGGATTCTCACCCTATCGTCGCGAACCACGTGATTCGCGCTAAACAGAACGGGGCGAAAATCATCGTCTGCGATCCGCGCAAAATCGAAACCGCGCGCATTGCGGATATGCACATTGCGCTGAAAAACGGCTCGAATATCGCGCTGTTGAATGCGATGGGGCACGTCATTATTGAGGAAAACCTGTACGACCAGGCGTTTGTCGCCACGCGTACGGAAGGGTTTGAAGAGTACCGGAAAATTGTCGAAGGCTACACGCCGGAGTCGGTAGAGGCGATAACCGGCGTGAGCGCGCAGGAGATCCGCCAGGCGGCTCGGATGTATGCCGGAGCGAAAACCGCCGCCATCCTGTGGGGCATGGGCGTGACCCAGTTCTACCAGGGCGTGGAAACCGTGCGCTCCCTGACCAGCCTCGCGATGCTGACCGGGAATCTGGGCAAAGCGCACGTCGGCGTTAACCCGGTTCGCGGCCAGAATAACGTCCAGGGTGCCTGCGACATGGGCGCGCTGCCGGACACGTATCCGGGCTACCAGTACGTGAAGTACCCGGAAAACCGCGAGAAGTTCGCGAAGGCCTGGGGCGTGGAGAGCCTGCCGGCACACACCGGCTATCGCATCAGCGAGCTGCCGCACCGCGCGGCGCACGGTGAAGTGCGGGCGGCCTACATCATGGGTGAAGATCCGCTCCAGACCGACGCCGAGCTGTCTGCGGTGCGCAAAGGCTTTGAGGATCTGGAGCTGGTGATTGTCCAGGATATCTTCATGACCAAAACCGCGGCGGCGGCGGATGTGATTCTCCCGTCGACATCCTGGGGCGAGCATGAAGGCGTCTACACGGCGGCGGACCGTGGCTTCCAGCGCTTCTTTAAGGCGGTCGAGCCGAAGTGGGATTTGAAAACGGACTGGCAGATCATCAGCGAAATCGCCACCCGCATGGGCTACCCGATGCACTACAACAACACCCAGGAGATCTGGGACGAGCTGCGGCATCTGTGCCCGGACTTTTATGGGGCAACCTATGAAAAAATGGGTGAGCTGGGCTACATCCAGTGGCCGTGCCGGGACGAGTCGGAGGCCGACCAGGGGACGTCGTATCTCTTTAAAGAGAAATTTGACACGCCGAACGGGCTGGCGCAGTTCTTCACCTGCGACTGGGTTGCGCCGATCGATAAACTCACCGAGGAGTACCCGATGGTGCTCTCTACCGTTCGTGAAGTAGGCCACTACTCCTGCCGTTCAATGACCGGCAACTGCGCCGCGCTGGCGGCGCTGGCGGACGAACCGGGCTACGCGCAGATCAACACCGCCGATGCGGAGCGCCTCGGCATTGAGGATGAAGCGCTGGTGTGGGTGAATTCGCGCAAAGGCCGCATCATTACCCGCGCGCAGGTCAGCGACCGTCCAAACAAAGGGGCGGTCTATATGACCTACCAGTGGTGGATTGGTGCCTGTAACGAGCTGGTGACGGAGAACCTCAGCCCGATAACCAAAACGCCGGAGTACAAATACTGCGCCGTCAACGTGGAGTCGATTGCGGATCAGCACGCGGCGGAACAGTATGTGATCGACGAATATAACAAGCTGAAAGCACGGCTGCGTGAAAGCGCAATGGGTTGAAGCCGTTAATTAATCGCTGAATAAAGGGAGTGAGTTATTCACTCCCTTTTTATTTCCGCTTAAAACATTAAAAATATAAATTATTAATCTGGAAAGCGGCTCGCAAAATAATGTAATTCGCGCAGAACAGAATTACATCTTTGCATTTTAATTCAGAAGGATAAGATGTGCGGCGGGTGCTTAAGACTTTCTGTCTTGAGCATTGTTGAGGGACAGAAAGTGGAAAGCCCCGGGAAATTTTCATTCACCCGAGGCTGCCCCTCAACTACCAACAGGTTGAGAGTAGCCTCTTATTCTTTTTTTGACAAGGAGTAAAAGGCATGACGCCATTAAAAACTGCGTTAGGCATCGTCTTTATTATCTGCCTGACGATAGTGATATTTACCTTTATTACTCGCGGTAGACTGTGCGAGTTTTCAATAAAGAGTGAACATCAGGAGGTGGCGGCGAAATTAGCCTGCGTGGCAGGCTAACCTCTACGGGCGAAACCACGGTTTCGCCCGGCTTGTAGGATGCTGAGGTCTTAATGCACCCATTTTTTTCTTTTGCTACCGCGATTATACTGCGCGGCGTGTACCCAGATGATAAGAATCCATGAAAGCCATTTTTCTGTTGTTGTTATTTTTTACGTCGTTCGCCCGCGCGGATGAGATAGGCAGCCAGTATCAGAAGCAGGCGGAAGCCGGCGATGCCCGCGCCCAGTATTATCTCGCCGATACCTACTTCAGCTCCGGTGACAGAAAGCAGGCAGCGCTGTGGGCCGAGAAAGCCGCGAAAGGCGGTGATGTCGACGCCATGGGGTTACTCTCGCAGATCCTCTTTACGCAGGGGGATTACGCTCAGGCTAAAGCGCTGGCGCAGCAGGCCACCATCGCCGGCAGCAAGCGCGGCACGATTATGCTGGCGCGTATTATGGTGAACACGCAGGCGGGTAAAACCGACTATCCTCAGGCCATCAAGCTCCTGCAAACGGCGGCCGAAGATATCGACAACGACTCGGCGGTCGATGCGCAGCTGCTGCTGGGGCTGATTTATGCCAACGGCGTAGAGGTGCCGCAGGATGACGTACAGGCGGCGTCATGGTTTAAGCGTAGCTCGTCGCTGTCACGTACGGGCTATGCGGAATACTGGGCAGGAATGCTGTTCCAGCAGGGTGAGAAAGGCTTTATCACGCCGAATAAGCAGAAAGCGCTCTACTGGCTAAACCTGAGCTGTACCGAAGGGTTTGATACGGGGTGTGAGGAGTTTGATGCGTTGAGCGGAGAATAACGTGCCGGGTGGCGGCTTCGCCTTACCGGGCCTACAAAACCCGTAGGCCCGGTAAGCGCAGCGCCACCGGGCTTATAATGTTACTGGTCAGCCGTCTTATCAAAACGACCCAGCACTTCACGTTCATACGCCAGCGCTTTTTTACGGTCGAATTTGTGTTCCCACTTGGCGATAACCAGCACCGCCAGCGCGTTACCCACCACGTTCAGCGCCGTACGCGCCATATCGAGGATACGGTCCACACCGGCGATAAACGCCAGGCCTTCCAGCGGAATACCCACGCTGCCCAGCGTCGCCAGCAGCACCACGAAGGAGACGCCCGGCACGCCTGCGATGCCCTTTGAGGTTACCATCAGCGTCAGAACCAGTACGATCTCCTGCCACAGCGACAGGTCAATGCCGTACAGCTGCGCGATAAAGATCGCCGCAATACTCTGGTACAACGTCGAGCCATCCAGGTTAAAGGAGTAGCCGGTCGGCACCACGAAGCTCGTTATCGACGCTGGCGCACCGTACGCCTCCATCTTCTCGATAATGCGCGGCAGCACGCTCTCGGAGCTTGCGGTGGAGTACGCCAGAATCAGTTCATCCTTCAGGATACGGATCAGGATCCAGATGCTCAGCCCGCACAGGCGCGCCACAATCCCCAGCACCACCAGCGCGAAGAACAGAATGGCGAAGTGCACCAGGATCACCAGCTTCGCCAGCGGCCACAGGGAGGCAAAACCAAAGTTCGCCACGGTCACGGCGATAAGCGCGAACACCCCAACCGGCGCGTAGCGCATCACCATGTGGGTCACTTTGAACATGGTTTCGGAGATAGAGCGGAACACGGTCACCAGCGGCTCGCGGTGCGTCGCTGGCAACGAGGAGAGCCCCAGACCAAACAGCACCGAGAAGAAGATGATCGGCAGCATCTCGCCTTTCGCCATGGAAGCAATGATGTTGGTCGGCACCAGCGACAGGATAGTCCCCATCAGACCGTGGGAATGGCTCTGCACGTCAGCGGTGGTGCTTTGGTATTTCGAAATATCCACCGTCGCCAGCTGTGACATATCGATCCCGGAGCCTGGCTGGAATACGTTCGCCAGCGTTATGCCGAGGATAATCGCAACCGTGGTGATCACTTCGAAATAGAGAATAGTTTTCGCGCCAATGCGGCCTAACTGCTTCGCATCGCCGACGCCCGCGATACCGACCACCAGCGTCGAGATCACAATGGGCACCACAATCATCTTAATCAGATGAATAAAAATATCGCCTGCCGGAGAGAGCAGGTTCGCAATCAGCCACTCGCGGCTGTCGCTATGATAATGAAGATAACTGCCCAGCAAGATGCCCAGCACAAGGGCCAGCAGGATCTGCCAGGCCAGGCTGACTTTCAAATTTTTCATAGAAACTGACTTCCTCAATGAAATCTCCGCACCAGCAAAACTGCATGAATATGGAGACATACTGAAAGGGTATGAATTGTGTTGCGTTGGTTTATGGGATTTTTTAACGCGGCGTATGAGTATCATTTGCACGACCTGTTGCGCAAGCCTTAAAGAACGACGCATTTCACTATCAAAAGCGGTTATGACGCGAGTTTGTCATAATTCTGATAAATAACCTTTTGTTATAAAAACGCTTTTTTATAAAGAATTGTGAATAATCGGCATCGTGAATTATTTCCCTTCAAAGTTTCATTCGCTCAATTTTCAACCAGTTCAAACAATGCGTGATCTGTCGCCCAAATACTAAACAAAGCTTGTAAAGCCCCTACTATTAACGTTTTTGCGACATATTATTAACATCTTACAAGGAGAAAAAAAGCCATGAGCCAAATACACAAACACGACATTCCCGCAAACATTGCGGACCGTTGCCTGATCACCCCGGAGCAGTACCACGAGAAATATCAGCAATCTGTTACCAACCCGGACGCCTTCTGGGGCGAGCAGGGTCACATCCTTGACTGGATAAAACCTTATCAGAAGGTGAAGAATACCTCTTTCGCGCCAGGCAACGTCTCCATTAAATGGTATGAAGACGGCACGCTGAACCTGGCGGCGAACTGCCTGGACCGCCATCTTGCCGAACGCGGCAACGAAACGGCCATTATCTGGGAAGGCGACGATGCCTCTCAGAGCAAACATATCTCTTATAAAGAGCTGCACCGCGACGTCTGCCGCTTCGCCAACGTGCTGCTGGACCAGGGGATTAAAAAAGGCGACGTGGTGGCGATCTACATGCCGATGGTGCCGGAAGCGGCGGTAGCTATGCTCGCCTGCGCGCGTATCGGCGCGATCCACTCCGTCATCTTCGGCGGCTTCTCCCCTGAGGCGGTTGCCGGGCGCATCGTTGACTCGAACTCGAAGCTGGTGATCACCGCCGACGAGGGCGTACGCGCCGGGCGCGGTATTCCGCTGAAGAAAAACGTCGATGAAGCGCTGAAAAACCCGAACGTCAAATCCATCAATAACGTCATTGTCCTCAAGCGTACCGGCGGCAAGATCGACTGGCACGAGGGGCGTGACCTGTGGTGGAGCGACCTGATTGAAAAAGCGAGCGACCAGCATCAGCCGGAAGAGATGAATGCGGAAGATCCGCTGTTTATTCTTTACACCTCCGGCTCAACCGGTAAACCGAAAGGCGTACTGCACACCACCGGCGGCTATCTGGTCTATGCGGCCACCACCTTTAAATACGTCTTCGACTACCATCCGGGCGACATCTACTGGTGTACCGCCGACGTGGGCTGGGTCACCGGACACAGCTACCTGCTGTACGGTCCGCTGGCCTGCGGCGCAACGACGCTGATGTTTGAGGGCGTACCGAACTGGCCGACCCCGGCGCGCATGTGTCAGGTGGTCGATAAGCACCAGGTCAACATTCTTTACACCGCGCCAACGGCGATCCGCGCGTTAATGGCGGAAGGCGATAAGGCCATCGAGGGCACTGACCGCTCCTCATTGCGCATCCTCGGCTCCGTGGGCGAGCCCATCAACCCGGAAGCCTGGGAGTGGTACTGGAAGAAAATCGGTAACGAGAAGTGCCCGGTGATGGACACCTGGTGGCAGACCGAAACCGGCGGCTTCATGATCACCCCAATGCCGGGTGCCACGCAGCTGAAGGCCGGCTCGGCAACCCGTCCGTTCTTCGGCGTGCAGCCTGCGCTGGTGGATAACGAAGGTAATCCGCAGGAAGGCGCCACCGAGGGTAACCTGGTGATCACAGACTCCTGGCCGGGCCAGGCGCGCACGCTGTTTGGCGATCACGAGCGCTTCGAGCAGACCTACTTCTCGACCTTTAAAAACATGTACTTCAGCGGCGACGGCGCGCGCCGGGATGAAGACGGTTATTACTGGATCACCGGACGCGTGGACGACGTGCTGAACGTTTCCGGCCACCGTCTGGGTACGGCAGAGATTGAGTCCGCGCTGGTGTCGCATCCGAAGATTGCCGAAGCGGCGGTGGTCGGCATTCCTCACAACATCAAGGGCCAGGCGATTTACGCCTACGTCACTCTAAACCACGGTGAAGAGCCGTCGCCGGAGCTGTATACCGAGGTGCGCAACTGGGTACGTAAAGAGATTGGCCCGCTTGCCACGCCGGACGTACTGCACTGGACAGACTCGCTGCCAAAAACCCGTTCCGGCAAGATTATGCGCCGTATCCTGCGCAAAATCGCGGCAGGCGATACCAGCAACCTCGGCGATACCTCAACGCTTGCCGATCCTGGCGTGGTGGACAAACTGCTCGAAGAGAAGCAGGCCATCGCGATGCCATCCTAGTGTTTTCTCCCTCTCCCCTCACCCTCTCCCCATAGGGGAGAGGGGATAAAACAAACCAACCTTACCTCTGGAGATTTCTGTGATGAATAACGATATTTGTCAGCAGATAGAGAATAGTGCGCACTACAGGGAGCTCGTCGATAAGCGGCAACGGTTTGCCTTCACCCTTTCCATCATCATGCTGATTATCTATGTCGGCTTTATTCTGCTCATCGCCTTTGCGCCGCACTGGCTGGGCACCCCGTTACATGAGGGCACCAGCGTGACGCGCGGTATCCCCATTGGCATTGGCGTGATCGTGATTTCGTTTGTGCTGACCGGCGTCTACGTCTGGCGTGCGAACGGTGAGTTCGATCGTCTTAATAAAGCGGTACTGCAAGAGGTAAAAGCATCATGAAGCGAGTCCTGACGGCGCTAGCCGCCACACTTCCCTTTGCCGCCCACGCGGCGGATGCCATTACCGGCGAGGTACAGCGCCAGCCCACCAACTGGCAGGCGATTATCATGTTCCTGATTTTCGTGGTGCTGACGCTGTACATTACGTACTGGGCATCGAAACGCGTGCGCTCCCGTAACGATTACTACACCGCGGGCGGCAACATAACGGGCTTCCAGAACGGGCTGGCGATTGCGGGTGACTTTATGTCCGCCGCCTCGTTCCTCGGAATCTCCGCGCTGGTGTACACCTCCGGCTATGACGGCCTGATCTACTCCCTCGGCTTCCTCGTCGGCTGGCCGATCATTCTGTTCCTGATTGCCGAACGCTTGCGCAACCTGGGACGTTACACCTTCGCCGACGTGGCATCCTATCGCCTGAAGCAGGGGCCGATTCGTACCCTCTCCGCCTGCGGCTCGCTGGTGGTGGTGGCGCTGTATCTGATCGCCCAGATGGTGGGCGCGGGCAAGCTTATCGAACTGCTGTTTGGCCTGAACTACCACGTCGCGGTGGTGCTGGTGGGCGTGCTGATGGTGATGTACGTTCTGTTCGGCGGCATGCTGGCCACCACCTGGGTGCAGATCATCAAAGCCGTACTGCTGCTGTTCGGCGCGAGCTTTATGGCCTTTATGGTGATGAAACACGTCGGCTTCAGCTTCAATAACCTGTTCACCGAAGCGATGGCTGTCCACCCGAAAGGAGAAGCGATCATGAGCCCGGGCGGGCTGGTGAAAGATCCGATCTCCGCGCTCTCTCTCGGTCTCGGCCTGATGTTTGGTACCGCTGGCCTGCCGCACATTCTGATGCGTTTCTTCACGGTGTCAGACGCGCGTGAAGCGCGTAAGAGCGTCTTCTACGCCACCGGCTTTATGGGCTACTTCTACATCCTGACCTTTATCATCGGCTTCGGCGCGATCATGCTGGTGGGCGCGAACCCGGCGTTTAAAGACGCGGCGGGCGCGCTGATTGGCGGTAACAACATGGCGGCGGTGCACCTGGCCGACGCGGTGGGCGGCAACCTGTTCCTCGGCTTTATCTCCGCCGTGGCCTTCGCCACCATCCTTGCGGTGGTCGCCGGGCTGACGCTGGCGGGCGCGTCTGCAGTATCGCACGACCTCTACGCCAACGTCTTCCGTAAAGGCGCGAGCGAGCGCGACGAGCTGAAGGTTTCCAAAATCACCGTGCTGGTGCTGGGCGTGGTCGCTATTCTGCTGGGGATCCTGTTTGAGAAGCAGAACATCGCCTTTATGGTGGGACTGGCCTTCTCGATTGCGGCAAGCTGTAACTTCCCAATCATTCTGCTCTCCATGTACTGGTCCAAACTGACCACCCGTGGGGCGATGATAGGCGGCTGGCTCGGCCTGCTGACAGCGGTAATTCTGATGATCCTCGGCCCGACCATCTGGGTGCAGATCCTCGGTCACGAAAGCGCTATCTTCCCGTACGAGTACCCGGCGCTGTTCTCCATTGCCGTGGCGTTTATCGGTATCTGGGTCTTCTCGGCTACCGACAACTCGCCGGAGGGTAACCTGGAGCGTGAGAAATTCCGCGCCCAGTTTATCCGCTCGCAGACCGGCCTCGGCGTTGAGCAGGGCCGCGCGCACTAAGCCTTTCTCCCCGGTTGCTCTGGCCGGGGAGCTTAAAACATCACCCACGCCACCAGCGGCGCAATCAGCACCATCGTCACGCCCGAGAGCATCATCACCAGGCTTGCAACGACCCCTTCCTGCTGACCCAGCTCATACGAACGCGCCGTGCCTGCCCCATGAGATGCCGCGCCAAACCCTGCTCCTTTCGCCATCCCTTCACGGATAGAGAGCCGCAGGAACAGTACATCTCCCACCGCCATGCCAAAGACGCCCGTCACCACCACAAACAGCGCCACCAGGTCCGGCTGCCCGCCGAGCGGTTTAGCCGCTGCCAGCGCAAACGGCGTGGTCACCGAGCGCACGGCCAGGCTGCGCTGAATTTCATCGGAGAGGGTAAACAGCCGCGCCAGCCAGACGGAGCTACAGACCGCCACCACCGTCGCGGTGACGACGCCCGCGCTGAGCGACATCCAGTGGCGTTTGATAATGGCCAGGTTTTCATAAACGGGTACGGCAAAAGCGATGGTTGCCGGGCCGAGCAGCCACAGCAGCCAGTGGGATTCACCAATGTAGTTCTGCCAGGAGATATGGCCGAAGATCAGCATCAGCACCAGCAGGATGGGCGTGAAGACCAGCGGCATCAGCGGCAGCGTGCGAAAGCGGCGATACAGGCGCTTGTTGGCAAAGTAGATGGCGATCGTCACGATCAGGCACAGCACGCTTATCTGAAAGTTAGTCATGCTTTTGCCTGCTGATTTCGAACCGGTACACCTTATCCACCACCCAGGCGGTGGCACCCAGCACCATCAGCGTGCTCAGGGCAATAACCGTGAAGATGCGCCAGCCGTCGACCATCAGCAGCTGCGCATAGTTCACCACCGCCACCACGGCCGGAACGAAGAACAGCAGCATCTCCGCCAGCAGCCAGCGCGCGCCGGCGCGCACCCAGCTGAGGGGCAACGCGCGGCAGAGGATCAGCGCCAGCATCAGCACCATCCCCACCAGGTTGGCGGGTAAAGGCAGATGCAGCCAGTCGACAAGGTATTCCGCAAAAATAAACAGTCCCGCGTAGAGCAGTACCTGAACCGGGACCTGGAGTCGTTGCACAACGGCAGGCGTAACACGGCTTAACGCCACGGCCATGGGGGTTTTCCTCAGAAATGAGACGAGGCGCCAGTATAGTGAGCGTACGTCATCGACTGAAATGAATTAAAATCATCGAAGGTATAGTTTCGAGGAATAATCATGGACATAAGAACGCTGCGCTATTTTGTCGAGGTGGTTCGCCAGCAAAGTTTTACCCGCGCAGCGGAGAAGTTGTTCGTTACCCAGCCAACCATCAGCAAAATGCTGAAAAACCTCGAAGACGAGCTGAACTGTACCCTGCTGATCCGCGACGGACGCAAGCTGCTGCTGACCGATACCGGACGCGTGGTCTTCGAGCGCGGGCTGGCGATCCTGGCGGAGTTTCGCCAGCTTGAGGCCGAGCTTGCGGACATCAACCACCTGACGAAAGGTCTGCTGCGGCTCGGCATTCCGCCGATGGTTGGCATGATGATGGCCGGGCCGATAAGCCTGTTCCGTCAGCGCTACCCTGGCGTTGAGCTCAAAATTTCTGAATTTGGCGGCCTGACCGTGCAGCAGGCGGTGATCAACGGCGAGCTGGACGTGGCGATGACGGCCCTTCCCGTGGAGGAAGAGAGCGGGCTGGCAACGCTGCCGCTGTTCAGCCATCCGCTGTGCGTGCTGGTGCCCCGCTCCGGCGACTGGCTGAAGATAGACTCAGTGAAGCCCGATCTGCTCGGCGAACACCCGCTGCTGATCTACAACGAAGACTTCGCCTTAAGCCGCCAGCTGATGACCCTGTTTAACCACCATAACGTGAAGCCGCGCATTGCGGTGCGCAGCGGCCAGTGGGATTTCCTCGCGGCAATGGTGCAGGCGGGCGTGGGAATTGCCATTCTGCCGCAGCCGATCTGCGAGCGGCTGGATAAAAACACGCTGCGCTGGATCCCGCTGGAGAGCGACCTGCACTGGCAGTTAGGGATGATTTGGCGTGAAGGGGTGTATCTTTCGCACAGCGCACAGGCGTGGCTGCAATGTTGTGAGGGGTTTTGGGTGCGGTCTGAATAGTGCCGGGTGGCGGCTTCGCCTTACCCGGCCTACGGTTCAAACGTAGGCCCGGTAAGCGCAGCGCCACCGGGCAACAACGCGCTACTGATTCTCTATCAGCAGCGCTTCCAGCAGGTCCAGATCGTGCAGCAGCTTTTGCAGCGTCTCGTTGCTGATCTGACGCGTCGCGCGCAGGTGATACAGCTCGGCACGCTCGGAGCGCAGCGCCGCCAGACGGAAACGACGCTCGAGGTTCTCTTCCTGCAGCGAGCTTTCCACGTCGTTACGTCCGTCAGCACGACGGCGCAAATTACCAATCACGCGTGAACTGACTTCCTTCAGCAGCTGGTTATCAATGTTCTCTTCGGCATCGGCAGCCAGACGCTCCTCCATCTTCTCAATGGCCACTATCGCCACTTCCGCCGTCGCCGCGCGGGCTATCCGCTCCTCTTTGTGCTGTTGGGTCGAGTCACCGGCATCAATGTGCTGGAGTAAAATCGGCAGCATAATCACACCGACAAACAGCGAGAAGAGAATCACGCCCGCCGCCAGGAACACCAGCTCGTAGCGCGCCGGGAAGACGTCGCCCGTCGGCAGCAGCAGCGGAATAGAGAGCACACCGGCGAGGGTTATCGCCCCGCGTACGCCCGCGAAGGAGGCAATCAGCAGCTCGCGCGTGGTCCAGGAGCCGAACTCCATCGGCTTTTTGGTCAGGAAGCGGACGCTGAACTTTTTCATCGTCCACAGCCAGCCGAAACGCACCAGCATTAATGCCATGTAGATCAGCACGATATCGGTAAACAGCATCCAGACTTCAACGTTTGGATCCGCCTCCGCCGCGATCAGCGAAGATTCCATAATGCCCGGCAGCTGCAGGCCCAGCAGCAGGAAGACCATGCCGTTAAAGACAAACTCCAGCATCGCCCAGGTGCTGTTGGCGCGCAGGCGCATCGCCAGCGGCGCGCGGCGCATCACGCCGGAGCGGGTGATGGTCATCCCCGCCGCTACCGCCGCCAGAATGCCCGAGACGCCGATATGTTCAGCGATAAGGTAAGAGGCAAACGGCAGCAGGAACAGCAGAACGATTTGCGTCGCCGGTTCATCGCCGCCCCAGCGGCTGAGGAAGCGCAGCGAACGACCATACAGCCAGCTCACCACGAAGCCCGCGAGAATACCGCCAATCGCCACCTTGAAGAATTCCAGGGTCGCGCCACCAATGGTAAAGACCATGGTGCCCATGGCTACCGCCACGGCAAACTTCAGGGCCACCAGGCCGGAAGCGTCGTTCATCAACGCCTCGCCCTGCAAAATGCCCATTATTTTCTTCGGAATGCGCCCTTCACCCACAATGCCGGAAAGGGCCACGGCGTCGGTCGGCGACAGCACGGCGGCCAGCGCAAAGGCGGGAATTAACGGGATACCCGGTACGGCCCAGTAGATCAGGAAACCAATCCCGACCACGGTAACGACCACCAGCGCCAGCGCCAGGCCGAAGATCTCTCGCCCGTGCTCAAGAAATTCGCGCGTCGGCGTTTTCCACCCATCGGCAAACAGCAGCGGCGGGATAAACAGCACGAGGAACAGTTCCGGATCGAACTCCACGTGCAGACCGAACGTCGGCCACGCCAGCAGCGCGCCGATGGCTATTTGCATTAAAGGCAGGGGGACCTGGAAGGGCAGTACGCGTGTAACCACCCCGGATAATGAGACCACAAGGGTCATAATGAGTATTGTGAAGAAAATTTCCATGCGTTCCCTGTTTGCTGTGTTTCTTTTTAAGCCAAACCTGAGGCGTCGTGCCTCTTATTCTATCCTCTCCAGAGTAACGCAAAAGGCAACGGGATGAGTCCTGAAAATAAAAACGGGCGGCCTGAGCCACCCGTTTTCGCATCAATGGATAATTTAGATTGCCCAGCCGCCCGCGTAGAAGGCGACCAACGCAACGGCGATCACCACGGTGCCGATGTTCAGCTTGCGCCACTCTCCGGAAACCAGACGACCAATCACCAGCGAGGCGAAGCCGATCATGATGCCGGTCACGATGTTACAGGTCAGGACGATAAACACTGCGGTAATCAGGCCGGACATCGCATCCACGAAGTCCGCAAAATCGATTTTCGCCACGTTGCTCAGCATCAGCAGGCCGACGTACATCAGCGCTGGCGCGGTCGCATACGCAGGCACCAGGTAGGAGAGCGGAGAGAGGAACAGGATCAGCAGGAACAGCACGCCAACGGTGATGGCCGTCAGGCCGGTTTTACCGCCTGCCGCCGTACCCGCTGCAGATTCGATATACACCGCCGCAGGCGCCGCACCCACCAGACCAGAGAAGACGCTGCTCAGGGAGTCGGTGGTCAGCGCTTTGCCGCCATCAATAATCTGACCGTCTTTATCCAGCAGGTTGGCCTGACCGGCCACCGCGCGAATGGTACCGGTGGCGTCAAATACCGCGGTCATCACCAGCGCCAGCACGCTTGGCAGGATCACCGGGTTCAGCGCGCCGACGATATCCAGGCTGCCGATCAGGGAGTTGCCTTTGTCATCGCTCAGCGACGGCATGGCGAAAATACCGGAGAAGTGAACGGTCGGATCGAAAATCAGGCCGACAATGGAAATGCCAATAATGGTCAGCAAAATGCCGCCCGGCACCTTCAGTTTTTCCAGGCCGATAATCACCGCCAGACCGATGAGCGACATAATGACCGGGAAACTCGCGAAATGACCGAGCGCTACCGGCAGGCCGTCAAGCGGGTTCTTGATGACCAGACCCACGCCGTTGGCAGCGATCAGCAGCAGGAACAGGCCGATACCGATACCGGTTCCGTGCGCCACGCCCTGCGGCAGGTTGCGCAAAATCCAGCTACGGATGCCGGTGGCAGAAATAACGGTAAACAGTACGCCCATCAGGAACACGGCGCCGAGGGCAACCGGTACGCTGATCTGCTGGCCCAGCACCAGACTGAACGCGGTAAAGGCGGTCAAAGAGATGGCGCAACCAATCGCCAGCGGCAGGTTCGCCCACAGGCCCATTACGATGGAGCCCACGCCAGCCACCAGGCAGGTGGCGACAAAGACAGCCGCAGGCGGGAAGCCCGCCTTGCCCAGCATGCCCGGCACCACGATGACGGAGTAAACCATCGCCAGAAACGTGGTCAGACCGGCAACGACTTCCTGGCGCACGGTGCTGCCACGAGCCGAAATTTTAAACATGGCGTCAAGTGAACCGCCGGTACGCGCAGATGGCGTAGACATAGAAAACATCCCCTGAGAGTTTTTATAGAACGTCCATAAGCGTGGTGGAGACACCGCTGCCAGCTAAAACGTCAAATCCGTGTGTTGCGTTTGCGACGAAAGGGCGTCACAAAAAAAGCAAACGTTTAGCTCCGCGCTTATAAAACGGGTCGTCAAATTAAGGCAAACGATTATCCAGCCTAATACCCGCCCTTTTCAACTGAACTTTGTCGTTTTTCGCTAAAATTCACTTATGACGATGAAGAAATAAACAGAGGATGCGCAAACGTTATCGTCTATGCGCAATTTGTTTACATTTCAATCCTCGCCCGGGATCGTTAACGGGCCACCTTGTTGCAGGGTTCTTTGCCAGCCAGGACTAGTTTCCACTTTTTGCTTCCATGCCTGAATATGCGGAAGATTAGCAATGCCGCCGCGCGCCAGCAGGGCAAAGAGGGGGAAGCTCATCTGAATGTCGGCCATGCTTAACGTCTCTCCGGCAAACCAGCTGTTTTTAGCAAGATGTGAGTCAATAAAGCGCGCATGGGTCTCCAGCTGGGGGTTGAGATACGCTTTCTGTACCCCCTGCCCCAGCGCCTTGCCCAGCGTTCGGATGCCAAACGGCACGGGCGGCTTGCCCAGGCTGCTGAAGACCAGCTTCATGAGCAGCAGCGGCATCAGAGACCCTTCTGCGTAATGCAGCCAGAAGCGGTATTGCACCTTATGCGCGGGGTCTAAAGGCTTCAGCCGCGATTCGGCATCATAGGTTTCCTGCAGATATTCCAGAATGGCGCCTGACTCCGCAAGGATCAGCCCGTTATCTTCAATGACCGGCGATTTGCCCAACGGATGCACCTTTTTGAGGGAGTCGGGTGCCAGCATGTTCTTTTCGCGCTGGTAGTGAACAATCTCATAAGGCAGGGCGAGCTCTTCCAGCGCCCAGATCACGCGGTGCGAGCGCGACTGGTTAAGGTGATGTACCGTGAGCATGATTTTCTCCTGTTATTCATACTTTTTAACTATAGAAAATCGAACAACACCGCGAAAAAATTTCGTCTAAAAAACGGCTAGCGCGGCTGGCGAAAAAACGGGTCTTGCATAGAATTAAAGTGTCAGCACAATCCGGAACCTCCCCAACCAGCTCGACACGAGGGGTGCTGATGTCGGGGGAAACCCTCCCGTGAACCAGCGGGATAGAGAGAAAGACAAAGACCGGGAAAAACTAAAGCGCCCTTAGTGGCGCTTTAGTTCTTTATTATGCTTTTTGCCGCAAGAACTTAATCCTCCTCCAGCAGCCGCGCCCCGGTCCCCTGCTCACCCAGCCTGTCGCCAGGGTTACGTAGCGGGCAGTCGCTACGGGACAGGCAGCCGCAGCCGATACAGCCGTCCAGCTCGTCACGCAGCGCCACCAGCGTGTGGATACGCCTGTCCAGCTCTTCACGCCACTGGGACGAAAGCTCTTTCCACTCTTTCGGGCTAAGCGTGTGCCCTTCCGGCAACACGCCGAATGCCTCACCGATTGTCGCCAGGGGAATGCCGATGCGTTGCGCAATTTTGATAATCGCCACGTAGCGGAGCACGTCACGGGTATAGCGGCGCTGGTTTCCGCCGTTACGGATGCTTTTAATTAACCCTTTGCTTTCATAGAAGTGGAGCGCCGATACCGCAACGCCGCTTCGCTTTGCCACTTCGCCGGGGGTTAAAAGCGCTTTAATGCGCGGCAATCTCTTTTCCATAAAACCTCTTTACCTCAAGTTAACTTGAGGAATTATACTCCCCCGCAGAGAAAACGACGAATCAACCGAGAAAGTTGTATCTACAGAGGGGCAACCTTATGTCGCATCAGCAAATTATTCAGACACTTATTGAATGGATTGACGATCATATCGACCAACCGTTGAACATTGATGTGGTCGCAAAAAAATCGGGCTATTCGAAATGGTATTTACAGAGAATGTTCCGCACGGTCATGCACCAGACGCTGGGGGAGTACATTCGTCAGCGCAGGCTGCTGCTGGCGGCGCAGGCGTTACGCTCAACGCAGCGGCCGATTTTTGATATCGCGATGGATCTTGGCTATGTTTCGCAACAAACCTTTTCCCGCGTGTTTCGCCGCGAGTTTGACCGTACGCCGAGCGATTATCGCCACCAGTTGAATTAATGCATATCAGTGCAAAGGTTGCTGCTGCCAGGTCATAAACTCCTGGGGCGGCATCGCTTTCGCGAAGTGCCATCCCTGACAGAACTCAACGCCGCGCTTCAACAGCCAGCTCACCTGCTCAGCCGTCTCAACCCCTTCCGCAATGGTTTTAAGCCGCAGGCTTTGCGCCATCTCGATAATATGCTCGGCGATCAGGTGGCTGGTACTGTTGGTGGTTAAGGTGTCGATAAACGATTTATCGATTTTCAGAATATCCACGTTCAACGAGTAGAGGTTGTGCAGGTTGGAATAACCGGTCCCGAAATCATCGATCGCCACTTCATAGCCCGCCTGACGGAAGGCCTGAATCACCGGCGTGGTTTTTGGCACATCGATAAAGCCGCGTTCCGTCACTTCGATTTTAATTTGCTGGGCGCGTACGGCGTAGTGCCGGGCCTTGTCAGAAATCATGGCGATCAGCCGCGAGGAGTGGAAGTCCGTGGCCGACAGGTTGATCGAAATATAGAGATGCGGATGCGCCGCCAGGAAATGGCCCAGATCGCTGAACACCTCCTCAACGACATAATCCGTGATCCGCTCGCTCATTCCCTCTTTTTCCGCAAGCGGAATAAACTCAGCCGGGCTCATTACCTGCCCATTGAAACCAGGCCAGCGCAATAGCGCCTCTGCCCCCACACACTGGTTGTTCTTGATATCAATAATCGGCTGATAGTGCACACAAAGCTGGCGCTTGTTCAGCGCCCGGTGCAGTAAGCGCCCCGGCGAATTAAGCTCACGATGGGTGCGGGACCACACCAGCAAAATAATAATGCTGCAGATCATTCCCAGCGGTAGCGTCAACGTCGCCTGGTGATAGAGCGTTTCATAAAAACGTTTATCTGACGTCGACACGATGGCGGCAATAGGCCGATTTGTCGATTTCACGACGGTATAGAAACAGTTATCTTTTTGAAATACCGATTCCTTATCCCGAATCATCGAATTTAATAAAGTCGCATTGGCTTTCTGGCTGACGGAAAAGAAGGCATTAGTTACCGTGTCGTATACCCCCCATGCGAGGGAATGATCGGTAGACATCACTTCACTGTAAGAAAGCGGATTGACCACCACGACATAATTTCCGCGCTGCATATATGTCATTTTATAGCCAGTATAAAATGGCGTATCGCGAAAATAATAGATAGCAACGTCAGGTTTACGCGTGTAATTAGCGACCGGAATGACGTAGGGTTGATCCGGTGTAAAAACGGTCGAACAAAGAAAATTCTGACCTTCAGCATAAATTAAATCGGCGACAAACAGGCGGCCACGAACAACGTTCAACATATATTGACGATGTTCCGGCGTACAACGTTCACCCTGATATTTTTCTGCCTCGCCCCTGGCCAGTTCAACTTGTTGAATAACCAGTTCTGTTTTGTCTAAAGCCAGTTCAGCAAATGTCCGTAGCTGAGCGCTCGTTTCCGACTCGGCTCGTAGCTGGGCAAACCATAGAGCAAGCATCACCGGCAGCATAACTACCATGATGATCCCTACCACTCTGAGCATTTTGCGCCGCGCGCTACGATTCATTTCCCGCCCTATATCCCTGCATGTTGTACGCCTGTAGTAATGAAGGCCGGATGCTTTGTTAAACAGGTGATTACGTTGCATGAATCATGCGAAGTTAGCAACTGACTTTTAGTATTAAAAATCTTAAATTTCGTTATGACGATAATATTTTCCCGTAAGCTAAACTGTAAGTATTCGTTCCGTTTCAATTAAGGAAAATAATTATCCATCACGTACGGGAGGTTTGAAGAGAACACAACAGAGGATCGCTGATTAAGCAAAACTTCTGGTGGCATGAAAAAAGCACAACGTCAGCATGACGTTTTATCCTATTTACGCGGGTATATTTTGTTCGCTGATTTATAAATAATCAGCCAACGCTACAATATAATCAGAAAATAAGGCTACGCCTAAAAACCGACACGTGGTGGATCCCAGGTCCGCTGTGCAAAGGCAGCCCCGTACCACACACGCTTTTTTGGGTAATAAAATCCCCCTTTTGGGTTGCACAGACACTGGCGAATAAATCATCAAATGTGATATAGTTCACACATATTGTGTAACGAGAAACGCTGTTTCATTCAGTTCGTCTGTTTTGTAGAGGATGGGTTTTATGGCAACCATTACGACCAGCATGGTTCTCCTGCGCTGGCCCTTGTTGAGTGCGGTTTTGATGTTTTTAGCCAGCACGCTGAACATTCAGTTTCGTAAGTCTGACTACACGGGTCTGGCGGTGATCAGCACCCTGTTGGGCTTGGGGGCGGCCTGTTGGTTCGCGACGGGCCTGCTGGGCATCACGCTGCTGGATATGGCCGCCGTCTGGGAAAATATTAAAGTGGTGATGGTTGAAGCGATGAGCCACACGCCACCAGACTGGCCGATGGTGATTACCTGATCTCTTCAGCAATAAAAAAACCCAGACGATGTCTGGGTTTTTTGTTTTAGCATCCGTTGATCAGAACGGGATATCGTCGTCGAAGTCCATTGGCGGTTCGTTAGACGGTGCCGGAGCAGACTGCTGCTGCGGACGAGACTGCGCGCCGCCGCTGAACTGGTTGCCGCCCTGCGGCTGCTGAGGCTGACCCCAACCACCCTGCTGCTGGTTCTGACCGCCACCTGCCGGTGCGCCACCGCCCTGACGGCCACCCAGCATTTGCATGGTGCCGCCCACGTTCACCACCACTTCCGTGGTGTATTTTTCCTGACCGGATTGGTCGGTCCATTTGCGCGTACGCAGCTGGCCTTCGATATAAACCTGAGAACCTTTACGCAGATACTCACCGGCCACTTCGGCCAGTTTGCCAAACAGCACAACGCGGTGCCATTCGGTCTGCTCTTTCATTTCACCGGTCGCTTTATCACGCCAGGATTCGGAAGTAGCCAGCGTAATGTTGGCAACTGCGCCACCACTCGGCATGTAGCGTACTTCCGGGTCCTGGCCCAGATTACCGACGAGAATCACCTTGTTTACGCCTCTGCTGGCCATGTTCGTGTCTCCTGAATACGTTTCTTAATAGTGTAAACGCGCGAGTGTACCATTTCCATGCTGCACTTTGATAGTTGCGTAGCACGTTCCAGAGTTCTCCCGCGAACTCAACATTGTTACACAGTGAATCAGAAAATGCATTCCAATACTGTATATTCAAACAGGTCATTTTGTGTCATAATTAGCCGTTTCTGACAGCCGTTTGTCCTTCAAACAAACCAGGCAATCCGTGTTCCAACCGGGAAAGGTGAATGGATAAGATCGAAGTTCGGGGCGCCCGCACCCATAATCTCAAGAATATCAACCTCATAATCCCTCGCGACAAACTCATCGTCGTGACCGGGCTTTCGGGGTCTGGCAAATCCTCACTGGCTTTCGACACTTTGTATGCCGAAGGACAGCGTCGTTACGTTGAATCGCTCTCGGCGTACGCACGTCAGTTCCTGTCGCTGATGGAAAAACCGGATGTCGATCATATTGAAGGGTTATCGCCTGCTATCTCTATTGAGCAGAAGTCTACCTCGCATAACCCGCGTTCAACGGTCGGTACCATTACCGAAATCCATGACTACCTGCGTCTGCTGTATGCCCGCGTGGGTGAGCCGCGCTGCCCGGACCACGATGTCCCGCTGGCGGCACAGACCGTGAGCCAGATGGTGGATAACGTGCTGTCGCAGCCGGAAGGCAAACGCCTGATGCTGCTGGCACCGATCATCAAAGAGCGTAAAGGCGAGCACACCAAAACGCTGGAGAACCTGGCAAGCCAGGGCTATATCCGCGCCCGTATCGACGGCGAAGTGTGTGACCTGTCCGATCCGCCAAAGCTTGAGCTGCAAAAGAAACACACCATCGAAGTGGTGATTGACCGCTTTAAGGTGCGTGACGATCTCGCCACGCGTCTGGCTGAATCCTTTGAAACCGCGCTGGAACTCTCTGGCGGCACGGCCGTGGTCTCCGACATGGACGACCCGAAAGCGGAAGAGCTGCTCTTCTCCGCCAACTTCGCCTGCCCGATTTGCGGCTACAGCATGCGCGAGCTGGAACCGCGCCTGTTCTCGTTCAACAACCCGGCGGGCGCGTGCCCGACCTGTGATGGTCTGGGCGTGCAGCAGTATTTCGATCCGGATCGCGTGATCCAGAACCCCGAGCTGTCGCTCGCGGGCGGTGCGATTCGCGGCTGGGATAAGCGTAACTTCTACTACTTCCAGATGCTGAAGTCGCTGGCGGAGCACTACAAATTCGACGTTGAAGCGCCGTGGGCGACCCTGAGCCCGAACGTGCACAAAGTGATCCTGTTCGGTTCCGGCAAAGAGAACATAGAGTTCAAATATATGAACGATCGCGGCGATACCTCCGTGCGTCGCCACCCGTTCGAAGGGGTGCTGCACAATATGGAGCGCCGCTACAAAGAGACCGAATCCAGCGCGGTGCGCGAGGAGCTGGCGAAGTTCATCAGCAACCGCTCCTGCGCCACCTGCGAGGGCACGCGTCTGCGTCGCGAAGCGCGCCACGTGTTTGTGGAAAACACGGCGCTGCCGACCATCTCAGACATGAGCATCGGCCACGCAATGGACTTCTTCAACAACCTGAAGCTTTCCGGCCAGCGTGCGAAAATCGCCGAAAAAGTGCTGAAAGAGATCGGCGATCGCCTCAAGTTCCTCGTGAACGTTGGCCTGAACTACCTGACGCTTTCCCGCTCGGCGGAAACGCTCTCCGGCGGTGAAGCCCAGCGTATCCGTCTGGCGAGCCAGATTGGCGCGGGCTTAGTCGGCGTGATGTACGTGCTGGATGAACCGTCCATCGGCCTGCACCAGCGCGACAACGAGCGTCTGCTCGGCACGCTGATCCACCTGCGCAATCTCGGCAACACGGTAATCGTGGTGGAGCACGACGAAGACGCAATTCGCGCCGCAGACCACGTGATCGACATCGGCCCGGGCGCGGGCGTGCACGGCGGCCAGGTGGTGGCGGAAGGTACGCTGAAGGACATTATGGCGGTGCCCGAGTCGCTGACCGGCCAGTACATGAGCGGCAAGCGCAAAATTGAAGTGCCAAAACAGCGGGTCGCGGCGAACCCGGAAAAAGTGCTGAAGCTCACAGGGGCGCGCGGCAACAACCTGAAGGACGTCACCCTGACGCTGCCGGTTGGCCTGTTTACCTGCATTACCGGCGTGTCCGGTTCCGGTAAATCGACGCTGATCAACGATACGCTGTTCCCGATTGCGCAGACGGCGCTGAACGGCGCGACGCTGGCCGAGCCTGCACCGTACCGCGATATTCAGGGGCTGGAGCATTTCGACAAGGTTATCGACATCGATCAGAGCCCAATTGGCCGTACGCCGCGTTCCAACCCGGCGACCTATACCGGCGTCTTTACGCCCGTACGTGAACTCTTCGCCGGCGTGCCGGAAGCGCGTTCGCGCGGGTATACGCCAGGACGTTTCAGCTTTAACGTGCGCGGCGGCCGCTGTGAAGCGTGTCAGGGCGACGGCGTGATCAAGGTTGAGATGCACTTCCTGCCGGATATCTACGTGCCGTGCGACCAGTGCAAAGGCAAGCGCTATAACCGCGAAACGCTGGAGATTAAGTACAAAGGCAAGACCATCCACGAAGTGCTGGACATGACCATCGAAGAGGCGCGCGAGTTCTTTGACGCTGTCCCTGCGCTGGCGCGTAAGCTGCAGACGCTGATGGACGTAGGCCTGACCTACATTCGCCTGGGGCAGTCAGCAACGACCCTGTCCGGCGGTGAGGCGCAGCGCGTGAAGCTGGCGCGCGAGCTGTCCAAGCGTGGTACCGGCCAGACGCTCTACATTCTGGATGAGCCGACCACCGGCCTGCACTTTGCGGATATCCAGCAGTTGCTTGAGGTGCTGCATCAGCTGCGCGATCAGGGCAACACGATTGTGGTCATCGAACATAATCTGGACGTGATTAAAACCGCGGACTGGATTGTCGATCTCGGCCCGGAAGGCGGCAGCGGCGGGGGTGAAATCCTCGTCTCCGGTACGCCAGAGACCGTTGCAGAGTGCGAAGCCTCGCACACCGCGCGCTTCCTTAAACCGTTGTTGTAATTGTTACACGGAGAGCTGCTGTCGGGTCGCTTCCGGCAGCAGCTCAACTGCCTGCTTGTAGGACGCATCCACCAGATAGTAAATTTGCGAGCCGGGCAGCGAGCCGTCCAGATAAACGGTACTCCAGTGCGCCTTATTGAGGTGCTGGCTCGGCCTCACATCATCATGCTGCTGACGTAATAGATCCGCCAGTTCCGGGCTGGTTTTCAGCGACGCCGCCGGGCGCCCTTCAACCTCTTTCACCATCGCAAACAGCACGTCTCCCACTTTGATCTGCGTGGCTTTCCAGTCGCTGTGAACACTTTGTTCCGCGCCAGGCTTGCTCATGCAGTACTGAAGTATCTCCGAAATTGTCATCTTTATTCCCCTTGTAGCGTTGCGATAATTTTACGCGAACCACCGTGAATGCGATGTTCTCCCAGCCAGATCCCTTGCCACGTGCCCAGCATTAGCCGCCCGTTATGAACCGGCAGCATCAGCGATACGCCCAGCAGAGAAGATTTGATATGCGAAGGCATGTCATCTGCGCCTTCATAATCGTGCTCGTAGGGGGCGTTGTCCGGAACCGTCTTCAGGAAATGGTGTTCCATATCAGACCGGACGGTAGGGTCGCAATTTTCATTAAGCGTGAGGGAGGCTGACGTGTGCTGAAGCAGCAGATGCAGTAAACCCGTTTTGACGCGCGACAGGTCGCGGAGTTGCCCGATGACTTCGTCCGTCACAAGGTGAAATCCGCGGGGTTTAGCGCTTAAGGTCAGGGTCTGTTGATACCACATGAGCTGCTCCGTTCTGAAAGATGAATCTTTCTAAGTGTGCAGCAAGAAGGCGAAAGGTAAAACCCGCAGCGGCGGATTTGTTCAAAAAAGAATCAAACCCGCCGCTCAAGAACTAATACTCGGAGTTAACAATCACCTCCTCGCCAAACTTGCCTGCCATCGGCAGCGGTCGATAGGTCGAGTTAGAGGCACGCAGCACCCGGATCGCTCTGGCTCCCACATCCTGCGCCGCGGTAATGTCGTTATCCGAATCACCGTAGAACACTTTGATGTTTTTCTGCTCCAGCCACTGGGTTTTGGTGTTTTGTCCCTCTTTATCACCGGCAAAAATGACCGGATTCATGCTGGCTGCCGGGATCTGAAAATCGTCCTGCAGGGTTTTGGAGACGGTCTCCGTTTTGGTCTGGCTACGGCCGGTGACAAAGTAAATGCTGTCGCCGCGCTTAACGTGCATGGCGATCAGCGCGCGGGCCACCTCTTTCGGAATGCTGAACTCATCCCAGCCGTTATTCATTTTTTCCCAGAACTCCGGGTTCTTCAGATACGCTTCGCTGTCCGGAGAATACGTTTTCTTGCCACGCCAGAAGCCTGGGCTCGAGAACAGCACGGTATCGTCAATGTCGAAGCCCACGGCCATTGGCGGGCGGCCCATCAGGCTGTTTTCGATTTGGGCCACGGAAACCCAGTGAATGGGTGCCTGCTCGGCAAGGATGGCGGCGGTGGTGCCGGTGTAAAGCGGCGTCGGTGCGGAAGCTCGCGCGACGACGGCGCTATTAAGCGAGAACAATAAGCAGGCGGCGCTGAGCGCCAGTGTGATCTTGCGCATATTTTCCCCTGAATATTCAGTTTGTTATCTTTATATTTTGAGTGGATGGTCAAAAATCTATCCGACCATAACCCCGGAGGGAGGGGAAGGAAAGGAGTTTTTACTTATAAAGATGAATAAAAAGAAGACGATCACAAAGTGCCGGGGGACGTGTTTATGCGGTCTGATGCCCTCACCCCAGCCCTCTCCCACTGTACAG